>JACRFN010000110.1 GCA_016217875.1 Candidatus Kerfeldbacteria bacterium | reverse complement strand
TATTGATTTTGCGCTTAACGATCCGCGAGTGCTGGTCGGTTTATTTATTGGTGGATTATTGCCTTATCTTTTCGGCGCTTTGGCCATGGAGGCCGTGGGCCGAGCCGCCGGCCAAGTGGTGGAAGAAGTCCGTCGGCAGTTTAGGGAAATCAAAGGCTTGATGGAAGGTACGGCTAAGCCTGATTACGCCCGAGCCGTTGATATTGTGACCCGGGGTGCGCTGAAGGCTATGATAGCCCCGGCCTTAATCCCAGTGGTTACGCCGATTTTGGTCGGGTTCATATTAGGCCCTGAAGCCCTGGGTGGTTTATTAGTAGGTAGTATCATCACTGGATTATTTGTCGGTATCTCTATGACTACTGGTGGCGCCGCCTGGGACAATGCTAAAAAGTATATTGAGGCTGGCAATTTTGGCGGCAAGGGTTCACCGGCTCATCAGGCGGCTGTCACAGGTGATACCGTGGGTGACCCGTATAAAGACACGGCTGGTCCGGCCATCAACCCCATGATTAAAATTTTGAACGTAGTAGCCTTACTCCTAGTATCATTATTAGTCTAATGGAGCGGCAAGTTGAGAATATAGTCGGCGGCCAGTTGCGGATTACTTTTACCCTGACGCCTGAAGAAGCGTCCAAATTTGAGTCTCGCGCCTTGCGCCATTTATCAGAGTCGGCTAATTTTGCTGGTTTTCGTCCGGGGCACGCGCCACTTGATTTAGTGCGTCAGCGTTTTGGGGTGGAAGTTTTGCAACAGGAAACCATGTTGCAGGCTATGCAACAGCTTTATCCTGATTATGTAAAGCAAGAAGAAATAGAAACAGTGGGTCAGCCTGAAGTCCAGCTGATTACCTCGCCTGGCCTGAGTTGGCGCGTTACCGTCGCCCGTTTGCCGGAAGTTAAGTTGGGCAAATGGGAAAAAGTAAAAGTAAAACGCCAGCCAATCAAGGTGGCCGAAGCCGAAATTGAGCAGGTATTGCTTGATATACGCTCCAGCCGGGCCGCTGAGGCCGCGGTCAGTCGCCAGGCCAAGCTCGGCGACCGGGTAGAGATTAATTTTGAAGTTTCTATGGGTGGCGTGGTTATTGACGGCGGTCAAGGTTCAAAATATCCAGTGGTTTTGGGTAGGCACCAACTTATTCCCGGGTTTGAAGGACAGTTAATAGGGCTTAAAGCCGAGGAAGAGAAAGAATTTGAGCTTGTTTTTCCAACCGATTACAAAAGGGATTTGGCTGGCAAACGCGTTCAGGTACGCGCCAAAGTACTGCAAGTGTTTGAGCGTACTATACCAGAGTTGACTGATGAATTTGCTAGTTTGTTAGGGCAGTTTGCTTCGGCGGCCGACTTTAAGGATAAGCTAAGTAGTAATTTGCTGGAGGAGAAAAAAGAGCGTGAGGAGCAAAGACTGGAAAGGGATTTGTTAGAAGAGCTTTTGCCTCTGGCCAGTTTCGGTGAGATAGCCGAGGTGTTGATAACTTCGGAAGTAGATAAAATGATTCATGAATTTAAACACTCATTGGAAGAACGCGGCCTGACCTGGATTGACTATTTGCAGAATATCAAGAAAGATGAAGCTAGCCTGCGCGTTGAATTTAAGACGCCGGCACTCAAGCGAGTCAAATTAGCCTTACTTATTCGTGCTTTTGCCAAACAACACAAGTTAGAAGCAGCGGAATCTGCGGTGGAAGAAGAAATAGAGCACGCCTTGCATCATGCCGGAGGTGATGAGCGCCTAGCCGCCCGCTTGAGGAGTGGTAGCTATAGGGAATATCTAAAGCACGTTTTGACCAATCAGCTGGTCATCAAATGGCTTAAGGAAAAGTTAGTAGGGTAGGGTTTGGTTGCTGAAATAATGTATACTTAGGGTGTGCTAGGTCACATCCTATGTTGTTTGGTTCTCACATATCAGCAGCCGGGGGCGTGGATAAGGCCCCAGGGCGCGCTCGGGAGGTAGGCTGTGAGGTGTTCCAGTTTTTTTCTCGTCCGCCGCAGGGTGGCCCAGCACCCGGGCTGACGATGGTGCAAATCAAGGCGTTTAAAGACAACTGCAAAAAGTTTAAGCAGGTTGAAAGCTACATTCACGCGCCGTATTATATAAATTTAGCCTCGTCCAAAAACACCGTGCGTTACGGCTCCTCGAGCGCCATTAGGCAGGAACTGGAACGCGGTAGTCAGCTCGGCGTAAAGTACTTGATGACGCACATTGGAAGTTCACGCGATGTAAGCGCCAAACAAGGTATAGATTATGTGGTTGAGGGATTAGACCGTATTTTAGATGGTTATCAAGGCACGACGCAATTCTTAATTGAGATTTCCGCTGGCGCTGGCAAGGTGATTGGCGATACTTTTGACGAGATTGCCGAGATGATAAAACGGACTGAGAAAAAGAAAGCGGCCCTTAAAAACAAAATCGGTGTTTGTTTTGATACTTGTCATGCTTTTGCCTCAGGTTACGATTTGCGGGATAAGCCGAGTGTAAAAAAGACTTTGGATGAATTTGATAAACAAGTCGGTTTAGCCAGGCTGAAATTAATTCACTGCAACGATTCCATGGCGGGTTTGGGTGAACACAAGGACCGGCATGAGCATTTGGGCAAAGGCAAAATCGGGCTTAAGGGATTTGAAGCCCTGGTCAATGAGCCCAGACTCAAACGGTTGAATTTGGTGCTGGAGACGCCTAAAGATACACCCCAAGACGACCCAAGGAATTTGAAAATACTTAAAAAATTCAGGCTAAATTAATTATGGCTGGTTTACACGAACAAATTGTTAACATAAGTGACGATCTTTATACTGAGGCTAAGCGTGCGTTGCTGGGTCCGGCTTTGCATAAATTAAAAGAGCACGTGGAGCGTGGTGGTTTAAGGGGTGGCTCGGAGTATATGCTGGAGGCGATGAATTTGCAGCCGGAGTATCCTAATTATCAAGCCGAAGCCAGACGGAAGTTACAGACTGAACGGGGTATTGTGATCGCCAATCACCCGCCAGGTTTTTTTGACATTCCAGCCATTTTAAAAACAATTGATCGGCCTGATTTGAAGGTGATGGTTAATGAGCAAATTTACCCGGAGTTTGTTAAACAGCTAGGTGAGCAGTACTTCATGCCAGCGAGCCACGCCGCCGGTGGCTTGCGGGATGTTTTGAAAAAAGTGAGCGCGCACATTGCCCAAGGCGGCGTGCTAATGTTTTTCCCGACCGGTGCTCAAGAGAATACCCAAGATAGGGTTTTTAAAAGTGGCTTCCGTTCCATTCTGAATCAGCTTAGACCTGAAGATATGGTATATTCTTTTTGCCTTGATCCCCATGATGTGGTCTCAGTTTTAGAGCAGCGACCGGGTTTGCGTCTCAATTTAGCTTCAGAGGTATTTTTTGCTGAAGCTCTTAATATGAATCGGCAACTAGAGCCAATTAAATTTCGGGTGTATGAAAAGTATTCCCAGGCCGCCGAGTGGCAGACTTTGGCTAAACAGCGCGCTAACGAGGAAATAAACAGCTTACTGAGCAGACATTATGAAGAACAGTTTAGTTCTAGTCTCTTTAGTGATGAGTTAGCTTAGTAAATTATGAACCATCGAGCCATTGTTATTGCCGCGGCCAAGCACGCCGGCAACTTCTTACTCAAAGAATTCAAGCGCAAGCACGTAGCCTGGCGCTTGAAGCATCGTCATGAGATTGTGACCGGGGCTGATATTGGTGCGGAGAGAATAATCTTGTCGTTATTGCGTAAGCATACGCCTAATTTTGAGATTTTAAGCGAAGAGTCGGGGTTGAATAATAAGCGCTCTGATTATTTGTGGGTGGTTGACCCCTTGGACGGTACAACCAATTTTGAAGTGCACAACCCGCTGTTTTCCGTTTCCATCGCGCTTTACTATCGCGGTCAGCCCAAGTTAGGCGTGGTGTATGCGCCATATTTAGGTGATCTGTTTGTGGCTGAAACAGGAAGGGGCGCCTATTTGAACGGCAAGCGTATTCACGTTTCCAAGACTAGCGAACTCAAACATTCATTCCTTACTTATTGTTACGGCCAGGAGCATAAGCACATGCGCCGGGCAGTGGAATTGTATCGTTACTTTAAAATGAAAAGCGTGGATATGCGGCAGCTTGGCAGTGCGGCTGTTGAGTTGGCCTGGGTGGCGGCTGGGCGTACGGAAAGCATTATCATTCCCGGCACCAAGCCCTGGGATGCTGCGGCCGGCGTGCTGCTCGTTACCGAGGCTGGCGGCCAGGTGACTGATTTTAAGAATAAACCCTGGCGGTT
>JACRFN010000106.1 GCA_016217875.1 Candidatus Kerfeldbacteria bacterium | reverse complement strand
GGGTGCGGCTGGCACCTGGTACAATACGCTCAAGGCGCACCTCAGGTCTGGTTTCTCACCGCCTGGTGGGAAAAAGCCGTTGTCAGCGTTCCTGGCTCGTTCGGAACAATCAAACGCTACTTCTTGACGCCAGAAGAGCTTTCTCCCCAAGATCGACAAAAGCTCCTTCAGCCACTCCAGGAACTTGGAGCACATCTCGCAGAACTATCGTGATTCTCAACCAACAATCACGAAACCAGTCAAGCGCCGCTTGGCTGGTTCTTTTTTATTAAGTCCGGTTGTCAAAATTGGACTATGTCACTACAAAACCTTCTTCAGCCACTGGCCGGTGTAGCTACGCTTTGCCTTGATAATCTCTTTGGGCGTACCAGCTGCCACCAACTCGCCGCCCTTGTCTCCACCCTCTGGCCCTAAATCAATAATCCAGTCAGCGCACTTAATCACATCCAAGTTGTGTTCAATTACCAGCACTGTATTGCCCCTGTCCACTAATTCATTTAACACATGAAGTAAACGCTTAACATCATCAAAATGCAAACCAGTGGTTGGCTCGTCCAGAATATAAAGCGTACGGCCAGTGGAACGGCGGGATAATTCAGTGGCCAGTTTAATACGCTGAGCTTCACCGCCCGACAAAGTAGTGGCGCTTTGTCCCAAATGTATATAACCCAAACCAACTTCAAACAACACCTTAAGCTTATCATGTATGGCCGGTACATTCTCAAAAAAATGCATGGCTTCCTCGGCTGTCATCTCTAACACATCAGCGATGTTCTGGCTCTTATAATGGATTTCCAAGGCCTGCTGATTATAACGCTTGCCATGACACTCTTCGCACTCCACGTAAACATCAGGCAAGAAATGCATTTCAATGCGCACCAAACCGTCGCCTTCACAAGCCTCACAACGGCCGCCTTTGACGTTAAAAGAGAATCGACCTGGGTCGTAGCCGCGAATCTTAGCTTCGGGCAACTGCGAAAAAAGGTCGCGGATGGAGGTAAACACTCCGGTATAAGTGGCCGGATTACTCCGCGGAGTGCGGCCGATAGGACTCTGGTCAATATCTATCACTTTATCAATATGCTCCAATCCGGCAATGGACTTATGCTTGCCCGGCAGATCCTTAGCACCATAAAAATGCTGGGCCAGGGCCTTGGCTAAAATCTCAGTCATCAGGGTACTCTTGCCCGAACCGGAAACGCCCGTAATGCAAACCAACCTACCCAAAGGAATGGTCACGTTAATGTTTTTTAAATTGAATTCCTGCGCTCCTTGGATAGAAATGGCCTTACCATTGCCCGGCCGTGAGTTAGTGGGTGCAGCCACACTAAGCTTACCCACTAAATACTGACCAGTGAGGGAACCCCTAACAGCCGCCACTTGTTGGGGGGTGCCCTGGGCTACAATTTCACCGCCGTGCTTACCAGCGCCTGGACCGATATCAATGAGCTGATCGGCTGCCAGCATGGTTTCACGATCGTGCTCAACCACTATGACAGTATTGCCCAAATCGCGTAGACGTTTGAGGGTGACAATAAGCTTATTATTGTCTCGCTGATGCAAACCAATGGAGGGCTCGTCCAAGATGTAAATAACCCCCACCAGCGAAGAGCCTATCTGTGTAGCCAAACGAATACGTTGCGCTTCGCCGCCCGACAAGGTGGCGGCGGCGCGGTCAAGCGTCAAATAATCCAAACCCACATCAGACAAAAAAGACAAACGTTCACGAATCTCTTTGGTTATCTGGCGGGCTATCTTAAAATCTCGTTCTGACAATAGCTTTTTCGACTCCAAGTCAGCGAAAAAAACCTTAGCCTGAGCCACAGACATGGCCACCAGGTCAGCTACGCCTCGACCGACCACCGTCACCGCCAATACTTCGGGCTTAAGCCTCTTACCCTGACAAGTGGGGCAAGGCCAAATGCGCATATAGCGCTCAATCTCACCTCGCATGTAATCAGACTCGGTCTCCTTGTAACGGCGCTCCAAGTTGGGAATAACCCCCTCAAAAGTAGTGTAAAACTCCCGTACCTTGCCTAAACTGGCGCTCCCAGCGTTGACATTATAAGACCTCTCACCCGTGCCATAAAGCACAATTTTAAGCTGGGCCGGTGTAAGTTTGGCCACTGGCAGATCAAGGGAGAAGTTATGTTCGTGCGCCACGGCCTCCAAAACCCGATAGTACCAAGTTTGATTGGCTGAAGTACGTGACCAGGGGCGTATAGCTCCCTGCGAAATAGTCAGACGCCTGTTAGGAATGACCAAATCGGGATCAACTTCCAATCTGGTACCCAAACCAGTACAGGTCGGGCAAGCGCCGTGAGGCGAATTAAAAGAGAAACTCCTGGGCTCGATATTGGGCAAATCAACCTGACAATGAGGGCAAGAAAAATGCTCACTGAATAGTAGTTCCTCGCCCTTATCCGGCAAGAGAATCTTAACCAGGCCATCACCCAAATCAAGCGCTGTTTCCAAGGAGTCGGCCAAACGAGTAACGTCATCGGGATCGCGGGAGATGCTCAGCCTATCCACCACCACTTCCACGGTGTGACGTTTCTGTTTATCAACTACCATATCTTCTGCCTCTTCTACCGAAATAAGCTTGCCGTCAAAACGCAGACGTACATAACCGGCTTTCTTGAGCTCGGCTACGGTGTGTTTGTGCTCACCTTTTTGATCGCGCACCACCGGTGCCAATAAAGACAGTTGCGTTCCCAGTGATAACCTTTGCAGGCGGCCAATAATCTGGTCAACTGACTGTCTAGCCACCTCACGGCCGCAGGTTGGGCAATGCGGCACGCCCACGCGGGCGTAGAGCAATCTTAAGTAGTCGTAAATCTCAGTGACCGTGCCCACAGTGGACCGTGGGTTGTGCGAAGTAGACCGTTGATCTATGGAAATAGCCGGCGACAGGCCATCAATCTGATCAACGTCAGGCTTGTCCATCATGCCCAAAAACTGCCGGGCGTAAGCTGATAACGACTCGATGTAACGCCGCTGACCCTCGGCATAAATGGTATCAAAAGCCAAAGAAGACTTACCCGAACCGGAAAGGCCGGTAATGACCACCAGTTTATGCCGCGGTATGGCCAAGGAGATATTTTTGAGGTTATGCACCCGAGCGCCGCGTATCACTATGCTCTCGGCCCTAACAGAACCGGCTAGTCGCGGCTTGGGTGGATTGATTTTTTTTGACGCTGAAGTTGGCATACGCACAAAAGTGGCCTCCAGTATACCCTGTCTGTCAAGTTGGGTCAAGAGTTAGGGTAAAAAAGAGGATGACTGGTGGTCATCCTGACTAAACGGGGGGTGATATCTTTAGCTACTGGTGCTTATTGGGGGGTGGAAACTTTTGCTCTCGCTGCTGCAAGGCCAACTGTACAGCAACTTCACGGTCTTCAATGTGTGAAAAGGTCTGAAGTTCATCGGCTGACGGTAGGCCATTGCGAATGAGACCATCTCCACCAGCTGCCTTACAACGACGGATAAGGCCAGCTAGCTGCTTAGCCTTAATGTCATTGATGTCATCCGGTTGTGTTGTCACGGGAAGGACTCCTTTTTGTTTATTTTTTTGGACTTGTTTTTGCTTTATAAGCACTCTACTTCAGCCTTGGCTGAGCGTCAAGATAGAGCGTATACTAGCGTTGTATGAACACGGTGTTAAAACGCCAATTACGAAACCTGCCCGAGCAACCGGGCGTTTATCAATTTTTTGATATACAAGAAAAACTACTCTACGTCGGCAAAGCCAAAAGTCTCCGAACACGAATCAACTCATACTTCAGGCATAAAGCTGATTTAAGCCCGAGCAAACAGGTCATGATAGAAAAAATACATCACCTCAGCGTAACTACGGTCAGCAACGAAACTGAAGCCCTACTGTTGGAAGGCAACCTGATCAGGCAGCATCAGCCGCCCTATAACATAATACTGAAAGACGATAAGAATTGGCTTTACTTGGCCATCGACTACCACCAGCCCTACCCCAGCGTTACCTTGGAGCGTCGTCCAATCAAAGCCGGGGTACGTTATTTCGGCCCCTATCCCCAAGCCAGCGCCGCCCGCTCTTCATTTCATCTTCTGAAAAAGCTGTTCGGGCTTAAAACCTGTCCTAATCCGCCCGCCCGCCCTTGTTTTGCCAGCAGCCTCGGACGTTGCCTGGGACACGATTTCGGGCCGGGCAGTCGGCGTCGCTATAACTATGCCTTGCAGCAACTGGAACGCCTACTCAAAGGACAGACCGACAAACTGCTTAAGGAAATAAATGGACAAATGGAGCAGGCCGCAGACAGGCGACAATTTGAACTGGCAGCCAAACTGCGTGATCGCCAACAATCATTAAAACGTCTAACCGCCAAACAAAGCGTCGTTGACCTCAGCCGACAAAGTTACGATGTCTTGGGCCTGGCGCGTGAATCTAAGGCCGCGGCCGTCAGCCGCTTAATAATACGGCGAGGTATATTGCTCGACACTGAAAGATTTCTGCTGGATCAAGTGCATGATTTAAATGACGGTGAAATCATACAAGCCTTTATGGAGCAATATTATCCGCAAGCAACCGATAGGCCTAAGTCGGCTTACCTGTCACTAGCCCTAAAAAATAAACGGCTGGCCGGAGTGAAAATCATTTGGGCGCAACGGGGCAAAAAAAACGCTTTGGCCAAATTAGCTACCACCACTGCCCTAAACCACTTGACTAACAGCGCAGTCTCATGGGAGCGCCGCACTGAGCGCGCCCAATTGGGTCTGAAACAACTTAAAAACCTGCTCCAGCTCAAAACCGAACCACACCGCATAGAAGGTTACGACATCTCTAACATACAAGGACAAGCAGCGGTCGGGGCGATGGTAGTACTAATTAACGGTTTACCAGAGCCTCGAGCTTACCGCCGCTTCAACATCCACGGATTTAATACTCCCAACGATGTAGCCATGCTGGCCGAGGTCTTAGTTCGCCGCCTGACTAAAAACTCCGCCTGGCCTAAGCCAGATTTAGTGTTACTCGACGGTGGTCGGGGGCAGTTGTCGGTAGTCTTAAAAGCCCTGACCCAGCAAGGTATTTCTATACCATTGGCAACTCTAGCTAAGCGTCAAGAATGGCTATACCTGCCTGGCAGAGCTGAACCTCTCCAACTACCGGTCAACTCACCCGCCTTATTGCTGTTACAAGAACTGCGCAATGAAGCGCATCGTTTCGGTATCACTGCCTACCGGAGGCGCCATCGACAAACCAACATTGTCTCGGCCTGGGATAAACTGCCCGGGGTTGGACCGGTGTTAAAACGTAAACTCAAGGCGTCTTTTGGCTCTTTAGATAATATTCAACAGACACCCTTAGCTAAATTGGCTCAAATCATCGGCCTAAGGCGAGCCCAAGCGATAACTGAATACTTGGCTAAATCTTAATAAATTGACATGGCTACAACAAAAGAATAAGATAATCGCTGTCAACTCCCAAAATCAAAAACCCAAACAACCAACCATCAAGGTGGCTTTATGAAAAAAATACTTCTCCTGGCCAGCATTGTCAGTGGTCCGGCCATTGTTGCCGGCGTGGCCGTCAAAAAAGTGAACCCCGTGCTACGAGTCTACGCCAGAGTCAAGCGACTCAAAAGAACAACTCACCTGGCCAGCTGTTAAACAACAAGCAAACCCGCGATTCTTTCGATATCACCTCGCAGCCAAAGCAAAAAGGGGTGATATTTTTTATGCACCGTTAAATAGACAATAGGCCTTGCTTGGCCAGCCAGCCTTAGTTTTAATTCGGCCGGTTAAGACTGTGTGGTTGACAAACTAAGAACCTCATGGTACACTGGCTGTCGCCATTACAAAATACACGAACTATTGAAGATAAGGATCGGCTTTTTTATTTTGCCTGACAACGAATGAGAAACTACATTCAAATCGCCCAGCTGGTTATTTCCGTGCTTTTAGTTATAGCTATACTCTTACAAAACCGAGGTTCGGGCTTGGGCGGTGTCTTCGGTGGTGAAGGCAATGTTTACCGCACCAAACGCGGTGTAGAAAAGGTGCTATTTATAGCCTCCATCGTCTTGGCTATCGCTTTCTTCGGCTTGGCGTTGTGGAATTTATATTCCTAAGCAAACGGCGCCGAGTATATCACACTAAGCAGTTCTGCTAAGATTAGAACAACTTAAGTTAAAATTGGGCCGAGCGACCGGTCTAGCTAGGGGTCGACTCTGGGATTTGTTGTATGGCCGAGGCGAACAAACGGTAGAGGCTACCTTCCGTCAGGCTAACCTAAAATCCTGGCCCAGCGGCCGACAATTCTCACTCCTTTTCCGAATAATGTCACGACAGGAACGCCGAGTCGGCTTAAGCTTGCTGGCACTCTGCTTTATTACCGCCGTCTCCCTGACCGGCAGATGGCTGGAACGGCAAACAGTGAGCATTCCTCAAGCCGGCGGCGAGTACACGGAGGGAATAATCGGCCTGCCCAGAACAGCCAACCCTTTACTGGCCGCCACGGCCGCAGACTTAGATTTATCCTATCTCACCAGCCGCGGCCTGATTCAAAGCGGGGACCAAGGAACATTTATACCAGATTTAGCCGAGGCCTGGACTGTTAGCCAAGATCAAAAAACATACGAGCTAAAGTTGCGACCTAACTTACATTGGTCAGACGGCCAGCCACTAACCAACGATGACGTTATCTTTACTTTCCGCAGCTTGCAGGATAAAAAACTAGCCAGCCCCTGGGCCACGAGTTTCCGGGGTGTAGACATAACCAGCCAAGATAACGGCCTGATAAAATTCTCTTTAAGTGAGCCTTATGCTCCTTTCCTCAGCGCCTTGACGGTTGGCATCATTCCCACCCATATCTGGCAAAACATACCCCTGCCGCAATGGCTCTTGGCCGAAACTAACTTAAAACCAGTGGGGACTGGCCCTTACCGCTTTAAATCTCTTACTCATACGCCTAACGGCCAACTAATAAGTTACACCCTAGAAGAAAACCCCTTTACCCATACTGATAAACCACTCCTAAAAAAAATTATTCTCCGTTTTTATCCTAATCAGGAAGAAGCCTGGGCCGCCCTGCGAGAAAGTTCTATTGAAGGATTGGGTGGCCTAACACCCACCGGCCTGGCAACTGCGAGCCTGAAACACTTTACCGCCTATGAACTGGCTCTACCCCAATACACTGCCATTTTCTATAACCCTCAACGCCAAACCTTACTCCAAAACCAAAACGTCCGGCAAGGCCTAAGTTATGCCGTTAACCGAGCCCAACTAATCCAGTCAGGCCTCAGGGGGGCAGCGCGGCCGGCTACCGGCCCCTTCACCTTTGGCGAGGTCAAAAGGCGCACTTCGGCCGACGCCATCACTTTTGATGCCACCCGGGCAGCTACCCTATTCTCGACCGCTGGCTTCAGCCTTAATCAAAATGATAAATATTACGCCAAAGCAGGACAAACGCTTGAACTCACCCTCACTTCACTTGATAATGACGAACAGATAACCATTGCACAGATAATCAAACAACAATGGGAGGCAGCTGGTGTAAAAGTAAATCTGGAAACTATTCCAGCTTACCGACTGCAACGAGATATTATAACCCCGCGCCATTATCAAGCCCTGCTGGCCAGCGAAGTCATCGGTACTGACCCTGATCCATATCCTTTCTGGCATTCCTCCCAAATAGCCCCACCGGGCTTAAATCTTGCCCAGTTCCAAAATCCAGAAGCAGACCGCTTACTGGCCGAAGCTCGACAAACAGCCGACCTCGAAACTCGCCTGGAAAAATACTCCCGCTTTCAAAAAATCCTGCAAATAGAAAGCCCGGCCACTTTTCTCTATAGCACTAACTATACCTATCTCCTAAACAACGACTTACAAGGCTTGACTGCCACTTCTATCAACCAACCGTCTGACCGCTTCCGGCAAATTGCCAACTGGTACCGACAAACCAAAAGGCAATGGAAATAAATAATTAATTCACTCTCGTACATGTGGAGGGCGCGTGGCGGAACTGGTATACGCGTACGCTTCAGGAGCGTATGGGAGCAATCCCGTGAGGGTTCAAATCCCTCCGCGCCCACCATGTGTACGAGAGAACCAATGGCCAAATCAAACGTTCACTAGGCTACTGGTACGGAACTAGACTTGAAGGGTAGAAGCGAGGCTAGCCCCGATGACAATCGGGCGCAGCCGAGCGACCGACGAAAGCGAGCTGGTGCAGCTTTCGGCGCTGCCCAGGAACCAAATCCCTCCGCGCCCACCACATGTACAAGACGCAACCAACCGACGTGGAATAATGCGAGTTTCCCCTGAGTGGGGATGACCCTTGCCTACTGCAGGCGGGCGTAGGGTGACAAGTCCCTCCGCGCCAGAGCGGAGCGCACTAAACCTATTACTCCTCTAATCAACATTTTACTTACATCAACACGGCTCTGAGCGGTAGCGCCATCAGGTAAACTGCCGCTGGGCAGGCGGCCAGCTCAAGTATAAATCATCCTAACTTCATTATTTCTCTTTAGTTAATCATGACTCTGCTATCTATGGGTCATGACCACTTATATGCCCATAACCTATAACAAACCTAGCAAATTTAGAACCAGCGGGCGGCTGGGCCAAGCCTCACGGCCTGGCTATCGCCGCAGCGGGCAACGTCGGCCAGGACCTCTGCCACTGCTTAACCGTTCCCTGCCGCCGGCAACCAGCCAGGCCCCAGGGCTCGGTGACCGACTAAGAATCATACCCCTGGGCGGACAGGAAGAGGTTGGCCGCAACATGACTGTTTTTGAATATGGTCGGGATATCGTCATCCTTGACATGGGCCTGCAGTTTCCTGAAGAAGATATGCCCGGCGTGGATTACATCATCCCCGACACCAGATATCTTCGCGGTCGGGAGCAGCAAATACGCGGCGTCATTCTCTCGCACGGACACCTTGATCACATTGGTGCCCTGCCGCACCTCATGCCCAAATTAGGCTGGCCGCCGGTCTACGCCAGCCGCATGACGCTAGCCTTAGTACGTCGCCGTTTAGAAGAGTCACACCTTCAACACCACCTTAAAGCTTACGAAATTAAATCGGTCAGTGAGCAATTGGCGCTCGGTAGTCTACGCATCAATTTTTTTGACGTCACCCACAGCATTATGGACGCGATGGGCGTAATAATCCAAACGCCGGTAGCTAATGTGATTCATCCCGGGGACTGGCGCTATGATCTCAATCCAGTTACGGGCAAGCCTACTGATTTTTCCTCGTTAGCGCGTTGGAATACCAAGACTGTACCCTCCATTTTGATGATGGAAAGCCTAGGCTCAACCAAAGAGGGGCAGCAATTATCAGAAATAGAAGTCTTTCGCAATGTTAAGCAATTGATAGAAAAAGCTCCCGGCCGTGTCATTGTAGCCACCTTTTCCTCCATGGTGGAACGTGTCGGTTGGATGATCAGCGTGGCTGAACAACTGGGCAAAAAGGTGGCTTTGGACGGATATTCCATGAAAGTGAATGTGGAAATCGCCCGCAAAATTGGCTATCTCAAATTCAAACCCACCACTCTCATCGACGTCAAACGAATCCATGATTACCCCAACAACAAGGTTATCGTGGTTTGCACTGGTGCCCAAGGTGAGGATAGGGCTGTGTTGATGCGCATTGCCAACGGTGAGCATCGCTCTATTAAGCTGCAAAAATCAGACACCGTCATCTTTTCCTCTTCCGTCATTCCGGGCAACGAACGCACTATCCAACGTCTTAAAGACACGCTCTACCGCCAATGCGACAATGTCATTCACAAAGAAATTATGGACGTCCATGGCGGCGGCCACGCCTTGATAGAGGATATCAAATTACTTATCCGCCAAGTGCGACCCAAGTATCTCTTACCCGTTTACGCCAACTATTACCTTCTCAAAGAAGCGGCTAAAATAGCCACCTCAATCGGCTTTCCGCCGACAAATATATTTATCCTCGATAATGGCAGTGTGGGGGAAATAACTGCCCAAACCTTCCGGATATTGTCCGCCAAAGTGCCAATTGAGTACGTTTTTGTTGACGGTTTGGGCGTAGGCGACGTTTCTCACGTCGTCCTGCGCGACCGGCAGGTTCTAGCGGCTGACGGCATGGTAGTGGTAGTAGCCACAGTCGACAGCCGCCAGGGCAAACTCATTGGCAGTCCTGATATCATCTCGCGTGGCTTTGTCTATATGAAAGACAATAAAAGACTGATTGAGGAAACGCGCAATAGAATCAAACAAGTCCTTAAGGGCGAGGATGGAGCCGGGCCGGTGGACGAAACTTATCTTAAAGACAAACTACGCAATGAGCTGGGGCAATTCTTATTTCAAAAAATCGAACGCCGACCGATGATTTTACCGGTGATCATTCAAGTATAAATACTTGCCAACTTCCGCCTCTGACCTTACCCTTACTAATATATGTTTCCTAGGGAAAAAATCATCTTC
>JACRFN010000107.1 GCA_016217875.1 Candidatus Kerfeldbacteria bacterium | reverse complement strand
CAGGAGAAGGTCTTGACTGATAAAAACCAGATACGGGACTTTATGCGGTCATTGGGCGGTCCGGCGTCAATCGTTTTAGAGCCGGTGTCCCAGTGGTATACTTACGCTGATATGCTGGAAGACTTGGGAAATGAAGTCCACTTAGCCCACCCGATGAAGGTCAAGGCTATTGCCTCGGCCCGGATTAAGACGGACAAGATAGATGCCTCGGTATTAGCCGATCTCTTGCGGGCTAATCTCCTGCCCGAGGCCTACTTTGCCAATAAGGAGGTCAGACAGTGGAAAGAGCTGGTTAGGTTTAGGGCATCCCTGCTTAATCTGCGCACCCAGGTCAAGAACAAGATCCACGCCATCTTGCACAAGCATGGCTTAAGGCACAACTTTTCCAATCTGTTCGGCAAAGGGGGCCGATTATGGCTGCAGACTTTGGCTTTAGGGGAGCCATTCCGGAACAACCTGATTCAATACCTGTCTTTACTTGACTTTCTGACTAAACAGATAGACGAAGCCGAACAACAGGTGGAAAAACAAGTCAGCGATCAGCCCCAGGCCAAACTGTTGACCTCTATGCCCGGAGTGAGCTATGTGTCGGCTTTAACCATCATGGCCGAGATTGGGGATATTAACCGGTTTCCTTCAGCCAAGCAGTTAATGGGCTATGCCGGATTAGTCCCGTCTACTTACTCCAGCGGCGATATGACCAGGCACGGGCGGATCACTAAAACCGGCAGCAAATGGTTAAGGTATATTATGGTTGAAGTGGCTCATCACCAGGTGTTATGCAAGAAAATACCAGGCTTTGGCTCTTACTATCTAGCCCTTAAACAGCGGAAAGGTTCAGGGACTGCTGCCGTGGCCACTGCCCGGAAACTCTTGGCAGTGGCGTGGAGGCTCTTGAAGGACAACCGTCCTTTTGAGGCAATGCCTCCGCGCTGTGGGAAGTCTGGGCCGCTGGCCCAAAAAATATCGTCTTAAAGGACGCCTTTCATAATTGCCAGACCCGGTGTTTCCCACGGCTTTAGAATGTGGCAACATAGGCCACGGATCGATAAGTGAGCTTGGTCTCAAATATCTACAAATTTCTTTGCAGCGGCCACTGCAGCAGTCTTCAGTATCAGCGAATTAACAAAGAACAGAAACTAATGGTTAAAAACTATTGTGGAATCAGTTGGTTGACGGGTTTTATCGATATTGTTTTAACTGTCATCTCGAGGCTTTGATGAATAAAATTAATAGAGTTAGTCGTGGATTTTAGATGCACCACTAAAACTCACGCTACCCGGCAAGCCGAGGAGATCCCCCAAAACTCCACAATGTCCGTCTTATAACCATGGGATCCTCTCGCTCTATTTCGTCTGGTGCTTTAAATATTATTTATCGGTATGCGGAGCTGTTTTGCTTTTAATACAATCAGTGTGTCGCTCGGGATGACAATAATTCCGAACTACTCGTTTTTAACAACAGGACTGGTCTCAACTTCAACTTGCTTTTTTTCCACCGGCTTGGCCTTGGCTACACGCACCGGCTTTAATTGCCCCAAAGCAAAAAACAACGCTTTGGCATTGTTAATTTTATTGCCGGTGCCTAAAATTTTGCCCACCACATCACGCACGCCGGAAAGTTCAAAAATCTGGCGCAAGACCGAACCGGCGATAATACCGGTACCCACCGGAGCGGGTTTTAATAAAATTTGGGAACTGCCGAACTTAATGCGCAATTGGTGCGGAATAGTGCCTTCCGGAGTAATCGGGAATTTAATAATGTTTTTGCGGGCATCATTGCCGGCTTTTTGCATGGCCAAAGCCACGTCCGCGCCCTTGGCTAACCCGAGCCCAATGCGGCCTTTTTTATCGCCAATGACAATACAAGCGCGAAAACGCATTCTTTTACCGCCGGCCATGACGCGGGTAACGCGCGCCAAATCAATCGTCGCTTGGCCGAATTCATCACGCGGTTCATTGCCGCCGCGGCCGCGACGTGGGCCTTTACCTTGTCC
The DNA here is from genome assembly GCA_016217875.1 of Candidatus Kerfeldbacteria bacterium. Classification (GTDB taxonomy): domain Bacteria; phylum Patescibacteriota; class Patescibacteriia; order Veblenbacterales; family UBA10138; genus JACRFN01. The sequence continues at coordinate 152 of JACRFN010000107.1, read as the reverse complement.
TTGTCTTTCGTTTGCCATACCCGGTAGTAGAACTTCAATAGTTCTTAAATAGTTATTTAATAAGTAGACTTAGTAAATTGGTTGATTGTTAGTTAATATATGTTCCAATAATGAAAATTTGTCAATAATTGAAGTTTCACTACCGGGCATAT
>JACRFN010000105.1 GCA_016217875.1 Candidatus Kerfeldbacteria bacterium | reverse complement strand
TTTCTGGAATGTGCCGAATGATCACGACCACCCCGCGGGTGCCTCAATGCGCTGGTTGTGGTCGTTGTCGCAAGGTGCCACTTCTTATTCGGTTTATAAAGATGGCGCCTTTTACCAAAACATCGGCGCTGTCACTTCTTGGGACCAAGGGCTCTCAGGTTATAACAGTCCTTCGGGTCAGATTACGGTGTTCGCCAACACGCTAGCTAACACGCGCGAAATTTTAGGCACAACGCCGCGCCAGCATTATACGCCAGCGGGCGTACCAGCCGGTTTAGACTGCACCAATATACAAAGCGACAGCATTACTTGGACCTGGGTTTCAGGCGGCGGGCAGCAGGACTATCAGGCCGAGAATGCCGCTGGTAGCACAGTCTGGCAAATAGGCACCTCTTGGTCACAAACCGGCTTGCAGCCAGGGGTGGAGTACACTACCACAACTAAAGCGCGGAACAGCGATAATGAGGAAACAGCTTCTTCGCTAAGCAAAAAATGCACCACTTTGGCTGGCGCTTTCTCCTGGGCCGCGCCTGACCACTCGCATCCCAACACTACCCAAATCACTTGGAGTTGGGCCCCAGCGCAGGGTGCCAGCAGTTATGATGTATATTTGAATAGTTCGCCGGTGGCTACTGTGCCTCAGGCCAGCCCTCAAGTTAACTGGCTGCAGGATGTGGGCAGTGCCAACACCACCTCTGGTACCATACGCGTTTATGCCGTGACTGACGGCGGCTCCAAGCAGATTTCCGGCGGCGACAAGTCATATTACACCTCAGCTTCTCAACCGGCCAATGTCAGGAGTACAGGCGCGGCCGAGACATCAGTGGCTTGGGCTTGGGATTCAGGCGGGGCGCAGAAAGATTTCAATATTACTTCCACTTCCAGCCATAGCTGTGGTCCGACTTCCATAAGTTCGCCTCTTTATGGCGGCTGTGACACAGCCAACAGTTGGAATGATACTGGCTTAAGTTGCGGCCAAACATATACACTATCGGCTTATGCCAGGAATAACAATGAGGAAGAGACTTCAGTCGTCACAGCTCAGGCTAACACTGTGGGCTGCGATGTGCCGCCGACCACGCCTTCTAATCCCGGTCCGGCTGATGCTGGACTGGGCGCCTGTGTTGAGCAGTCAGGCTCTAATTGTACTGGCTTGGAGTTATCCTGGAGCGGGGGAGATGTGAATGCTGGGGACACGGTGACTTATAGAGTTTATTTGTCCACTAATCAAAATCAGGTGCAGACAAAAAATTTGGCGGCTTTGCTAGCTCAGGCCTTGGACGAGCCAGCCACTAAGAGTACCTTGGTTTATACACCGGTTTTCACTTTTAGCCCTGGCACGACTTATTATTGGCGAGCGACAGCAGACGACAGTAGACGAGCTTGCGTCGGCAACAGCCCGCCGGCTCCCACCCCCAACTGCGGCCGGCCGGTTGACGGGCCGGTGTGGAGCTTTGTCTTGAACAGCTTGCCGCAGTTTACGCAGGCCCCCACCTTAACACCAGTGCCGGCATCGAGCAGTTATGTTAACAAAGAGGCGACTCTTACTTGGCGGGTGACTGATACTAACGCCACCCAATCACTGGTTTATGATTTGTATTACACCTCCACGCCTGGGTCGGGCACTTCGGCCACACCCGGCAGCTTGCCAGCCGGCACCTTTACCATTGCTTTGGGCTTGCCCGCCTCTGACCTTACTCGTACCACCTGCAATAGTTCGCCCTGCGTTGGCAACACCAGCGGGCAGACTATTCAGTATACTTGGGATTCCAGCTGTGCTGAGGAAGGCGATAAGTACCTCGTAGTGGTGGCCCGCGATGGCCTTGACCAAAGAACATACAGCAGTGCGAGCAAGTTCACTGTTAATCACACCGAAACAGTTTATTATCCTAGCTCTAGTGGCTATGATGTAGTCAATAATGTAGTGAGTGGGAATACAGATTCTTTCGCCGTGGGTCAGGGCTCTATTCAGTCGGGCTCCACCTTTATTAGTTTCAGGGGTGAATGTAGCGGTGGCGCTGGCAATTGGACCAAGAATCCTAACGTGACTGAAATAAATTCCAGTCCGGTCAGCGGCGTGGGGTACAGCGGGCGCTTGGCCAATGGCGCAGTTTCGTCGTTCATTCCATTTTCGGGTCTCGTACCCTCAAGCACTAATACTTTTAAGTTTAAAGCTGAACAGTGTAATCAACTTGGGTATCAGGTAAAATATAACCTCATCACCGCTTGCGGCCAGCCGTACGTTTCAGCCCAGGAAGGTAGCATTTACTCAGGCGGCAGCATTCGTTCACCCTTTGCCCCGCCAGAGGGTAAGTACAACGCTACCTACCTTATTTTGGGCGGCGGCACCCAGGCCCAACCGCGTGTGATTGAGAACTTTTTGGCGCCTCAGCCAGATTACCTGCGGCCTAATTTCGGCGCCCTGCCTTATCCTGGCGCCTCAGCCAGCTCTACGCCTGAGGTCGGCAGTTTTGATTATTGGGGTTTGACGCACAAACCAGATGGGTCTGATTTACCTAATCAAGATACTAGCGGCAGCCTGACTAATTTTTACGGCTATCCGATAAAGGTTTGGAGCGCAAACCAGAATACCAGTAACACCATAGGTCAGGCTGTTAATAATCCATTACGTGGCAGGGTTTACTATTTCAGAGGCAATTTGACTGTTGATAATGCCCTGATTTTCAATAACGCCGCTAGCAGCGACAGCGGTGCTGGCTTGATAATTATTGATGGTGATTTATATATTAGGAAGGACATAACATATCAAACCGCAGCCTTGAGCGGAACTACTATTAGAAATCTGGCTTCAGTCGGCTGGCTGGTGCGCGGCAATGTCAAGGTGTGCGGCGGAGCAGATGATACCTTCTGTAATAAAAAGACAGCTAGCACAGTGAGCGGGGCTTTCTTTGTCTCGGGTAGTCCAGCAGGTGGCGGAGTTTTTGACACAGACGTCAGTCCAGCTCAGCTGACTGTTTACGGCGCTGTGATTGCCAAGGAGTTCCAGTTGGGCCGGAGTTATAGCGCCTCAGGCGAGCCGGCGGAAAAAGTGGTGGCTGATGGCCGGGTAATGATAAATACCCCGCCCGGCTTTGCCGACTTACTTAAAACCTTGCCCACTTGGCAGTTCAAAGCGCCTTAAGGCAGCTTTCGACAAAATACGATTTTTCTGCTATACTAAACTTATAAATACCAAACTTCAAATATTAAATTTGGCCAATTTATTCAAGAAATCCCAATGCCCAATTCCCAATTTCTAAATAAACCCCAAGCCCCAAATCCCAATTTTCGGTTTTTTATTGGTCATTGGAACTTGGAATTTGGAAATTATTTTAGGAATTAGACATTAGGATTTAGTAATTTATTTTGTCATTCAGGCTTTGATATTAGGATTTAGCCAATCTATGGGTTTTTTTAGTAAAAAGCGGTCGTATTTGGGCATTGATATTGGCGCCTCCAGCATTAAGCTGGTGGAGCTCGGGGCCGGGCCCAATCGCACGCCTTATTTAGTCACTTACGGCCGGGCCGAACAGCCGGCCGATGCCACCAGAGTTGATTCTAACCAAGACTTGGAGCGTATCGTGGGCGCCTTAAAAGAGATTTGTCGTCAGGCTCATACCACTACCACTAAGGCCGTGGCCGCTTTGCCCACTTTTACGGTTTTCAGTTCAGTCATCAGCCTGCCGCAAATGTCAGACAAAGAGTTGGCCGCGGCCGTGCGTTGGGAAGCGCGCAAATTCGTGCCCATGCCTATTGAAGAGATGATTCTTGACTGGAAGCTTTTAAGCCGCACCCCGACGATAGCTGAAGAGGCGAGCAAAGATATCCGCGTCCTGCTGACGGCCGCGCCCCAGAACGTGGTTAAGAAATATTTGGATATTTTTAAAGGCGCGGGCTTGGAATTGCTGAGTCTCGAGACCGAGGCTTTTGCTATGGAGAGGTCTTTGGTGGGCGGCGGCGCCGGCTCGGTGATGGTAGTTGATTTAGGCGATGTGACAACGGATATCTGCATTGCTGAGAAGGGCATACCAATTTTGAACCGTAGCATTGATATCGGGGGTTTGACTTTAACTAAGGCCGTGGCGCATAGTTTGAATATTGATCTCAAACGGGCCGAACAATTTAAGCGCGATATCGGTTTGTCCGCCACCCCCACGGCGGCCGGTAACATACCAAAAACCATTGAGACCACTATCAGTCCGATGATTAATGAAATTAAGTACAGTCTCAGTTTATATCAGAGCCAGTCTCCTCAGTCCGTAGAAAAAATTATACTCACCGGCGGTTCGGCCTTTTTGTCTAACTTGCCGCAGTACTTGGAGAATATGTTCCAAATAAAGTGTTATGTGGGCGACCCTTGGGCGCGAGTGAGCGTGCCGGTGGAACTTAAACCGATTTTAGAGGAGATTGGCCCGCGTTTTGCCACGGCCATTGGTCTCGCTATGCGAGATATAGTTTAAGTTTATGTTTAACGATATAAATTTTTTAAAGCAGAGTCAAACAACTGGCAGCCCTCGAGCCAAGCCCCCGGCGCCTAAGGGGCAGTCGCATTCGGTAGAGTTTTCTAAACCCCAAGCCAAGCCCGAGCCAGCTCACAGCCAACCGTCAAGGTGGGCAGGCTTGGTTAAGAGGCTGGGTGGATTTTTTTCTAAAAAATCAAAGGCCAGCGTAACGCCGCCGCCCGCAGCAGTAGCGGCTCAGGCTTCGCCCACGCGGGCTGTATCGCCTAAGCCAACTACGTTTGAGCCTCAGGTTATAGTTAAAAAAGAGGCCGTCCCGGACAGGCTCTTACCAGCCTCGGTTAGTCTGGCCACCAAGAACGAGCGAGTCAAGAACGGCAATGGCAAGCCCTCAGTGTCCGCTCCGGCTGCCGCCAGTTCAATTTCCCCGGCTCCTCAACTTCCGCCGTCAATAACCTCTCAAATCAAAGCCCCAGCTACGAAAGCCTCAGCCACGGCAACAACTAGGCCGTTTTTGGGAGATCTGGCTGGAGTCAACCTAATCCCTTCAGCCGAACGAGCTGATTTATCGCGTCGTTCTTGGCTAATGATAGCTGCCTCAGGTGCCGCAGCTGTCGTGATGGTGATAATAGTTTATGTCGGGATGATTTTTTATCGCAGCCAGCAGACGGCGATTAGTGAAGCTCTACAAAACAGAGTCACAGAGCTGCAGGCTCGACTTGAGCAATCGCGCCAGCAAACAGAAAAAGCTCTGGCTTTCCAGCTAAGATTGCAGGCCGTGGACGGACTTTTGTCTTCACGCTTGAATTGGTTGCCGCTCTTTGCCTTTTTGGAGCGGACAGTCGTGCCCAGCGTATCTTACTCTTCTTTAGCCGCCGACAGCGGCGGCAAAGTGACGCTGGCAGGCCTGGCCGCCTCTTTTACCGACGTGGCCAAACAAATGCGCGCTTTGGCCGATGCCAATGAGGTTAGCGCAGTGGAAGTGAGCGGGCTTAAGCTTAATCCCGGGGGCGGTGAGATTAAACCTAGCGTCACTTTTACTTTTACTTTAACTCTTGTACCCGAGGTGTTTAAGCCTCAAGTCGTGGTTAAACAGTAGATAGTTTATGGCTTTTACCGGTCAAAGTCGTTCCTCAAGCTACGCCCCGCGTCACCAGGTCATGCTGATTATTGGTACGGTGGTGGCGGTGTTGGTTCTTGGTTGGCTCTTGGCTCTGCGACCGTTGTGGTCAGATTTGCGCGCTTTGCCCGATCAAGAGGTGCTTAAGGTAGCCACTCAGATGCTGGAGACTGAGCTTAAAAATTTATCAACTATCAGCCAGCAGTATAGCGAGCTTTCAAGCCGTGATTTGGCTAGGCTCGATTTGGTGTTGCCGCGGGGTCAGGACCTACCTACTTTGATAGCCCAATTTGATGGTCTGGCCAAAGCCTCTACTCTGGCGCTCGACGGATTAAATTTGGTGGGCGGTACCGAGGTTGAAGTCAGTCGCTTGATTCGCAACGAAGCGGGTGAGGTGGTGGGTGTGCAGGAGAGTAGGGGAGGTGGTGGAGCAATGGAAGAAGTGCGAGATCTGCAGGTAAACATCAGTCTGGCCGGAGGCAGTTACCAGGGGCTTAAGCAATTTATCGCCTCCTCAGCCGAGGCCGTGCGTTGGCTTAACTTAACCTCGTTGACTTTTATAACCGGCGGCCAGGAAACTACCTACAACTTAAGCTTCCGCACAGCGTATCTGCCGTAGAAATGCAAAATGAAAATATCAAAATGCAAAATGACAATGCAAAATTATAAAATTTTCAATTTCAATCAATAATTTTGATTTTTGATTTTTCAATTTTAAATTTCATCTATGCTTGCCCGCAAAGGATTATCTAAACAACGTATCGCTCTATATGCTGGTATTATGGTGGTGGTTTGGGGTATAATAGGGGTGGTAGTTTACAAGAATTTTTTTTCCACACCCGGCCCAACCGCTCCGGCCGGAGTGAACCTGCCTACTGACCTACCCACAGGTGATGGTATACTTGGGGCGAGAACGCCAACTGAGCTGAACCGGAAATTGTTGCAAGACCCAAGATTCATTAACTTAAAAATTTACGGTGAAGTGCCAGTGGAACCCAGGGGTTTAGGGAAATCAAATCCGTTTGAGAGAACACCATGAAGCAAAGTAAATAATTTATAATTTTAAATTCTTAACTCTTAACTCTTAACTCATATATATGGAACATAATAAATTTAAAGGCTTCACCCTCATCGAGCTTCTGGTCGTGATCTCGATTATTGGGTTGTTGTCCACCTTGGCCATGGTAGCATTAAACAATGCTAGAATTAGGTCGCGCGATGCCACAAGGTTGTCTAATATGAAGACCTTACAAACTGCCATGGAGATGTATTACGATGTTGGAAAAACGTATGCCGGAGCTTGTAAAGACGGAACTGGAGCTAGTTTAACCCCGCCCCAACAGATTAATACTTGCGTCGGTAGCGCCGGCTCAACTGGTCTTGATGACTTTTTGCCCAATATAGCCAACCTTAAAGACCCCAACGGTACGGGTGCTTGCGCTAATCCGGCTACAGCAGCCTGTAATTACGCCTTAAATGCGGCTAGTGCTACTTCCTTTACAGCAAACTTCTGGCAAGAAGGAACTGACGGCGCTGGTTTAGTGAATGAGGGTGGACTTATTCCCTAGTCGAAATTTTATTTGAGCCGTTTGTGCCGGCTCATTAATATGACTAAAACCAAGGTCAACTTGGAGCTGACCGATATCCTTTTGTCCAAGAAGCTGCTGACCCAAGAGCAGGTTAAAGATGTGGTCAAAGCAACCGCGGCCGAAGGGAAATCGGTGGAAGACGTGCTCGTACTGCGTCAGCTGGTTAAGCCAGCTGATTTGGTGCAGGCCAAAAGCCAGCTTTTTAACATGCCTTATGTTGATTTGCAAGACAAGGACATCCAGCGCGAGGTGTTGCAACTGATTCCTTTTGAAATTGCCGAGAACTACCAGTTGGTGGCTTTTGAGCGCCGGGCTAGCGACGTGTCGGTAGCCATGATAAATCCAGCCAACTTTAAAGCGATTGAGGCAGTGGAGTTTATGGGTCGGGAGTCTGGTTGGAAGCCGCATTATTTTATTACCAGCGCCGAGGGTCTGGCTTCGGCCTTCAAACAGTACGGCAGCTTGACCAGTGAAGTCAAAGAGGCCCTGAGTTTAGCCGAGGGCAAATTCCAGGAAGTGCCAGGAGCCAAGCGAGGGGCGGAGGCGGAGGAGGCCGGCGGTAAATTGGAAGAAGTAGTCAAAACCGCCCCCGTGGCCAAAATGGTGGCGGTTATTTTCCGCCATGCCATAGAAGGCGGAGCTTCGGATATTCATATTGAGCCGGTGGAAGATGAGACGCGCGTGCGCTATCGCATCGACGGCGTGTTGCATACTTCTATTGTTTTGCCGCGCTACATTCATTCCGCCATTATTTCGCGTATTAAAGTGTTGGCTAATCTTAAACTTGATGAAACGCGTCTGCCGCAAGATGGGCGTATTCGTTTGACCATTGCCGGGCGGACCATTGATTTCCGCGTGTCCACCCTGCCGCTTCTTAATACGGAAAAAGTAGTGTTGCGTATTCTTGACAGCTCCTCCGGCGCCAAGACTTTTGAGGAACTTGGTTTCTGGGGTAAGGTCTTGAAGGTTATTCAGGATAATATTAATAAATCGCACGGTATGTTTCTGGTCACCGGGCCTACGGGTAGCGGTAAATCAACCACCCTTTATGCTGCGCTCAGCACCCTGAATCAAGAAGGTGTTAATATCATTACCCTAGAGGATCCGATTGAGTATTATCTGGAGGGTATTAACCAGTCGCAGATAAATCCTGAGATTGTTTTGACCTTTGCCTCTGGTTTACGTTCCATTCTGCGTCAGGACCCTGATATTATCATGGTGGGTGAAATTCGTGACACGGAAACGGCTGAATTGGCGATTCATGCCTCACTTACCGGTCATATCGTCTTGTCCACCCTGCACACCAATGACGCTTTCGGTGCCTTGCCGCGCCTGCTGGATATGCATATCGAGCCTTTCCTTTTAGCCTCAACTATTAATGTTGTCATAGCTCAGCGTTTATTGCGCAAAATATGTAGGTATTGCGTTAAGGATTTTGCCCCGCCCGAGGAGATGATGGAGCGGGTCAGAACCTCCCTGAGTAATGTGCCAGACGATTATAAATCGCAACTGCCGGTGGAACCTTGGATGTTTAAACGAGGCGAGGGTTGCAGTCGTTGCGACTTTACCGGCTACCGCGGCCGGACGGTGATGGCTGAGGCCCTGGCCAACACCCCTGAGCTGCAGCAGATTATTATTGCCGGGGCTAATCCGGCGGCTGTGCGCGCTGAATTTAAGCGTCAGGGCATGCTAACTATGGAGCAGGACGGTTTGCTTAAGGTGTTGCAAGGCACTACTACTATTGAAGAAGTGTTTACGGCTACCAACGATTAAGCTAGCAAACAATGATCAGGCATCAACAAACAATAATTTATAATTTTAAGTTTTAATGGTTACTGTTTACTGATTATTGACCATTGATTTATGACCAATGCTTATACCATAGTTTTAGTCGAAGACGATTCTTTTCTGCAGCGTTTGTATGAAACTAAGTTTGTTAATGAGGGTTTCACCGTGCGTTGCGCCTCAGACGGCGCCAAGGGCCTGGCGCTCATCCGTGAAGTTAAACCCGATCTGGCTTTGTTGGATGTAGATTTACCTAAGCTTGACGGTTTTGGCGTACTTCAAGCGCTGCGAGCTGAAGCTGGTACACGTCAGTTGCCTGTTGT
>JACRFN010000104.1 GCA_016217875.1 Candidatus Kerfeldbacteria bacterium | reverse complement strand
CAACCACCTCGGCGCGGACGTGGTTAAACAAGTAATAAGAATTAAACAGCTCTAACCTAAACATAAAGTTATGGAACGCGGTGGTTGGTGCTAGCGCCAGCGAAGTTGTATTACGGGGCATACCCAGTATATCAATCCCAGCAGTAGAGCCGATGGACATCGGCTCACTACAGGACTTCGCTTCGACCCGTGTTTGAGGCAAGAAGCGGAACGAATTAAGTGAGTGGAGTCCCGTATACAATGCTTGGCATTGTTATACGGGGTTGTATTACGGGGCATAATCTCAAGTGGAGCTGCCAGCCGTAACTACGGCATAGCGTCCGTCGGGCAATTTAGTAAATCGCTGCTGGTTGGTGAGCGCAAGATGGATAGTGCCCCGCTTGACATAACGTTGCTTCAAGACCTCACTCACAATTTCCTCGCGACTCATGGGCCTGGCTTGCGCTATCAGCAAGCTGGCAATGACATCCGCCACCACCCCCGGGGCAAAGCCCCACTCCTTGAGGGCGTAGATACCGCGCCCCACCAGAACATAACGCTGGTCTAAAATAAGCTCATTGTGAACAGTCGGCGGATAGGCAACTTTGTGGTCAAACTTGGCTTCGTTAATTAACTTGGTAATTTCTCGGAAATGCAAAGGCTGGCCGTATTTCTTCAACACCAAATAAATTTTATCATTCATACGCTTAGGCGTGATGGTTTCCCAATGGCTCAAACCCCACTCGCCAAAGGTGTTGCGCCGCACGGCCCGAGCCAGTTCCAACAACCCCAGGGCTAAACGCCCCTCAGTCAATGGCTGCCCCAGCGGCGTGGTTAAATTGGCCGACCCGAGCTCGCGGCCCAACATCTCCTCCGGCAGGGGCGTGCCACGAGTGGTGATGATATCCTGCGCCAGCGATACTATAGTCTCCAAGGCTGCCACATCGGCCGTACGCAGGCGCCAACCAAGCAAAAATGAGGTGGCGTCGCCGCCCACCGGCGCCACTACGTCATCCAGCATTTCAGCCAAATAAAAATTGATGACATTATGATTAACGTCACCCAACTCAGCTAAAGACGTTAATAATCTATCCGACGGCACTATGCCACCCTCAGCCTCAATAACTTCTACCACTACCTGCCGTACCGGCTCCAACAACTGCTGAGCCTCCTTATCATCTTTCAGTTTACGCACACCTAAACGCTCAATCTGGCGGATACGTTCACGCGTGACATGAAAAGATTTGCCAATACTATCCAAAGTTTCAGATTCCCCGCCGCCTAAACCAAAACGACGCCAGAGCACCTGTCGCTCCCGCTCGCCCAAGCGCTGTAGCAGCTGACGAAGTACATCCTGCGGTTTAAAATTCTCGCGATGGGAAACCTCTTGAGCTGTAATAATACGGTCAAGAATGGATGATTGATCCGTCTCATTGTTAGTCGAAACTGGAGTTGGCATAAAATACGTAATTGTTAACCATATTCCTAGTATATCACAAATAACAACATATGTCAATTAAAACACCCCATAAAATGAGGTGCCTGTCCAAGCCAATCAAATTAACTAGATTGCCGAATCCTTATACCTAACGGCTAACTTCCCTACTTCTTGACAACCCGACCCCTCAGGCTGAGAAGATGCCAATCAACGATCAGGGGCGAGGCTACAAAAACAGAAGAATAAGTACCAATCGTAATACCGATAATAAGCGCTAAGGCAAAGTAACGAATACTCTCGCCGCCAAAAAGATAAAGAGTGAAGAGCACCAGCAGGGTGGTGACGGACGTATTAATGGAACGGACGATGGTCTCGTTAACGCTTTGATTGACCGTAGCCTCAAAATCACCACCCAAGCCTCGGAAAAGATTTTCCCGTGTTCGATCGAAGACCACGATAGTATCGTGCACCGAAAAACCGAGAACGGTCAGCAGGGCGGTGACAAACAGACTATCCACCTCCACGCCGGCAAAATGTCCCAAGGCGCTGAAAGCGCCAAGTACGATCAACAAATCGTGAACTAAAGCAATAATAGCTGACAGACCATACTTCCACGAAGCTACTGGACGAGAAACTTTGCGAAAAGCCCAGGCTATGTAAATGACAATAAAAAACAAGGATAAGCTAATAGCCCACAGTGAACGTGACTTGAGTTCAGTGCCAATAATAGGACCGACTGATTCAAACCGTCGTTCGGCCACGTCACCTGAAGCCACCTGGCGCAAAACGGTCAGTATCTCTTGGTGTTTGGCCTCAGACACTTCGCGAAAACGTAAAATGGCGCCCCGCTCGCCCACCGGCTGTATATTTATGGTACCCAGTTCAAGTTTAGCCAGGCCAGTATCAACAGCCTCAATGGCCGGACGAGTAGTGGCAAAGGCTACTTCCAATAACGAGCCACCGGTGAAATCCAAACCCAAACGCAAACCCCAATTAAAAAGCGCTATAAGACCCAGCACTAACAAAGTGGCAGAGCCAACATATGCAATTGCCCGACGCTGAATTATACGCACCATAAAAGTATTAAGAAATAGTCTTGGCCGCGCCCTGCTCTGGTCGGCTCAGACCAAATGGCCAACGCCAAGCAGTTATCCGACCGACAGCCAGAACTCGCAGCAAGGTGCGCGTAACCGTAATGGCGGAAAACATACTCACCAGTATACCGATGATGAGGGTGACGGCGAAACCCTTGACCATACTAGAACCCATCCACACCAAAATGAAAGCCGTAATAAGGCTCGATACATTTGAATCGCGAATCGAAGTCCAGGCGCGGCGGAAACCTTCCTCTATGGCCTGAGCCATAGGCTTGCCAGCTCTTAACTCTTCCCGCAGACGCTCAAAAATAAGCACGTTGGCATCCACCGCCATGCCCACAGACAAAATGTAACCGGCAATACCAGCCAGGGTTAATGTCACCGGCCAAATTTTAAAAATGGCCAGAGTAAGCAGGGAATAAACACCTAGAGCTATTACTGCCAGAAGCCCGGGCAAACGGTAATAAGCCACCATAAACAAAGCCACTAGTATGATGCCGAGCAGTCCGGCCAGCAAACTCTTTTCCACCGAAGCCTGCCCCAAACTGGCGTCGACGTTCTCCTGACTGAGTAGCTCGATAGGCACTGGCAGAGCGCCTGAATTCAAGCGCTGGGCCAGCTGCTTGGCCTCTGGCAGGGTAAAGTTGCCGGTTATCACCGCCTCCCCGCCGGTAATAGCCTGCTGAACCGTGGGTGTGCTAATAGGTACCCCATCCAGGAAAATCGCTACCGGTTTACCGACATTACGGCTGGTTATGTCAGCAAACAGTTTCTTGCCTTCATCATTGAAAGTTAAGCTTACGTCCGGCACGCCAGTATTCTGATCAAACTGCACGCTAGCTCGTTTAAGCTGCTTACCAGAAAGTCCGGTAGATTTCCACTGCTCGGGTTGAACAGCCGCCTTGGTTTTAATGAGAATATGGCTGGCCCTCACCTCCAGGCCGGCCGCACCCTGGCGTTCGCCTGTTTTCTTAATAATATGGTAGCCAAAAGAACTCTGCACCAGCTCAGGCGTAATCTGACCTGTCTTAAGAGCAAAGACGGCGTCTTCAAATGGTTTGACCATCAGGCCTCGGGCAAAGTAATCCAAATCGCCGCCCTTAACTTTACTGCCCTCGTCCTCAGAATGTTGCTCGGCCAGCTTGGCAAAATTCTCGCCCCGCCTGGCCCGCTTGAGTAAATCTTCAGCCTTGGTCTTGGCCTCAGTATTGTATTGACCGACGGCAGGATCGGGTGCCGTGGCAGTATTGGGCTCTTTAAACTCCAAAATCGGCGTTTCACCAATAAGCTTAATGGCTTGATTAACGTCCTTAATGCCGGGAAGCTCCACAATCACTCGCCAACTCTCCCCTACTTTACTTGTTTGAATTACCGGCTCAGACACGCCGAAAAAATTGACTCGCCGTTCAATCACGTCGCGCACGCCCTCCACGGCGTCAGCGCGGTCGGCCGACGGCACGCCCGCCACATTGGCCTGATAAACTAAGTGGCTGCCGCCCCGCAAATCCAAACCCAATTGAATATCATAGCGATTCCAAAAAGAAGAACCCGGCACCCACGCAGGTACCCGCGGCCAATCTATCAAAAAAGCCAGTAAGGCCAAGAAAAAAATGCCAACCAAGACATACCACACCTTCTTGCGCGGCGTCATATTCCGGAACAACAGGCGACCCAAAACTAAAAAGGGCCACCAAATGAAACCGAAGGTCGAATTTAATCCCTGACCAAACTTACTAAGGAATGACATGGAAGCTTTAAATCAAAACCCTGGGCTTAATAGGCACCAAGGCAACGTAAATTACTATAGCAAGGGCCTTCGAGCTTGACAAGGGCACGGTCAACTGATAAACCCGCCGACTTGCAGCTCCCACAATTTCTTATATAAACCGCCGTGTTTAAGCAATTGACGGTGACTGCCAACTTCATGAACCATACCAGCGTGAACCACGATAATACGGTCCAGCTTCATAATGGTGGACAAACGGTGAGCAATGACAATAGTGGTTTTGTTGACCATAAGATTGCTGAGAGCGTCTTGAATCAACGATTCAGTTTGCGAATCAAGGCTGGAAGTGGCCTCGTCCAGCACCAAAATGGGGGCGTTTTTCAAAATGGCCCGCGCAATAGCCACCCGCTGACGCTCACCGCCGGAAAGCTTAATGCCTCGCTCGCCCACATAAGTCTCGTAACCCTCTGGTAGACGATCTATAAATTCATCACAGTGCGCCAAGTGAGCTGCCTGCCTGACCTCCTGCTCACTCGCCTGCCTGCGGCCATAGCGAATATTCTCCAGGAGCGTGCGGTGGAACAGCACCGGATCTTGCGGCACTAAGCCGATATTCTGCCGCAGAGAATCCTGGGTTACTTGGGAAATATTCTGCCCGTCAATAAAAATGCCGCCTGAAGTCACGTCAAAAAAACGGAAGATGAGCGCCACTAAGGTAGATTTACCAGCACCTGAAGGCCCCACAATACCGACTTTTTCTCCCGGGGCCGCTACTAAATTGAAGTTACTAATAACTTCTCGGCTATTGGTGTAAGTAAAACGTACGTCTTGAAAAACCACTTCGCCTGCCGTTACTTGCAGGGGCCGAGCTTCAGGCAGGTCTTGTACTTGGTGGGGCGTATTTAATATCTCCACCATTTCCTCGGCATCAGCCAGACTGCGGTACATACGGCGCACTACCCGCCCGAAACCCCACAGCTGATCAAACACCTGAATGAGATAGGTTTGTACCAGCACAAAATCACCCACCGTCACTTGCCCGCGTTGCCACAAACTCACGCCGATATAAAAAACCAGGAATTCAAGCATGAACATGAGTCCGGCCTGCACTGCCTCCACGGTGGCGTCAAAGTCCCAACTGCGTTTGGTCAGACTGAACTGTTCTTGTGTCACCTGGCCGAAACCCAGGCGTTCCTCGGGCAGCGCCGTAAATACCTTAAGGTTGGACTGGTTGGTGATAGTGTCGGCGAGGTAAGCGGTGACGCGCGTATCGGCCGCGGCCGCGGCCTCATCTAACTTAAGTTTTTTAAGCGTCAGCGCGTAGTTAAGGCTAAGGTAGGTAACCAACCAAACAAAAAGGATGGCGCCGATAGTGGGATAGTAGACAAAGACCACGGCCAGCACCAAGAGGAGCCGTACGCCCATGGGCAGCAGATTCCAGTAAATGGCATCGGTAACCTCTTCCAGGGCCCGGGTCAGGCGCCCGACCTTACGGACGAGCGCGCCGACGAAGCGATTGATAAAAAAACCAAAGGAATGCTGATGCAGATAGTCAAAACAAGTGTCTTGAATATCAGCCATGACGCGCGGCTGAAAATAATTGTTGCCAAAAGTGCCTAAGCGATAGACCAACCAGATGCCCATGTTAAATAACAAAATGATGCCTATCAGCTTAAGAAGCTGCGGCACTATAACAGCCGGCCCTTGCCCGCCCGCCAAAAGATTGAAGAAATCCTTGTAGTAAAGCGGCACCACCACGGACAACGCGGCGCCGGCAGCAATCGACAGGACGATAAACCAAAACAACAGCCGGTACCGCCGGACGTGTTGCCAAAAAACCAGATAAGTTTGCTTGGTGATGGCCTTCATGAAGGGAGAACGAAAAAGTGCCTGAACGCTTCAGGCTGCTTTATAAGAAGACGTGTAAAAGACCCTAACGTTACCGCGGCTTGCGCCGCTGCTGCAGCCACTTGGGCACTGGCACGAAAGTAATCTCCGGCCAGTGATCAACTTCATTTTCAGTCACGTCGTAATACGTCTGATAGGCGTTCTCTACGCTGCCATGCAGCGCCCGCGACCAATCAAAGCCTAATTGTTTGGCCGTCGCCCGTACTTCTTCTTCGCTCAGAGCTTCCAGCTCCACGAATGTTGGAATCTAAGGCCAGGTATCAATAGTCACTTCACAGTTCCCCAGAGCCCAGGTGGCGCGCTTGGTTTCTTGATATGACTTTACTTCCAGGCCTATGGCTTCCAGCAACTGGCAGGTTTTGGCAAAATCGTTCACTTCGACCGTGATTTCCTTAGTACCATGAAGAGTACGGTCATTAAGTTGCTTGTAGCTCAAGGTGATACGGTCACCCTCATCACGCACCCGCACCCAACCGCCCATCTTGGCCAAACGATTGTTAGGATAATCAAAAGTTTTCCGGCGCATCAGTCGCTCCTCATGCACCAACTTGGCCTCAAATTCCTTCAATTTAGTTCGCAACGCCGCCGCCTCAACATCAAGAAATTTTGCCTCTACCTCCGTCTCCATAAACTACTTCGACAATTCCAGAAAGATAAACACCAAATCAATGACAAAGAGAAAAATGATAGCCCACTCCAATAGGTTAGCCGTACGCTCCTGCAATCTCTCTATAATGAATTCACTTGATCGTGAAATGATGCTTATTTTACGTTCTAGCACCTGAACCCTATTGGTAATGGAGAATTGAGCCGTTAAGTGCTCATATAAATGCTGCATGGCCGCGCCGCGCTCCCAGACCACGTCCGGCGCGTCCAAGAGCTCCAGGTTGTAAGCCAACTCGTGTTGAATAGCCAAAGCTAAACCGACTTCTTTCATCAACTCCCGCCGTTTGAGTATTAAGCGACCCTCACGCGACAAAGCTTCAACTGATTGCTCAAGTTTAGCCAGGTTACGATCAATCAAATCCTCGTAGTATTCCAAGCCTACCGACCGCGACAACACGATAGCCACCAGCTTCACTACGTCCAGCATAAATTGCTTGACTGTCAGCTCCTCAGTCGTCGCCAGGCGCGGCTTGCGGGCATCAATATAAAGCGTAAACTGGTCGACAAATTCACGACGATTGGCCCGATGGGCATAAACCTTAAGCCTCTCTAACCAGGAACGGATTTCAGGCGATGTAAAATTAAAAAATACCACTGAGCCATATTCAAACACCACCAGATATTTACTGGCCGACATTTCTATAATTATCGGATCGCGTTCCAATAACTTACCCCAAGCCTCAGCTGCCGGACGCAAAGCCGTTAAATCAAAGCTGGTGGCGATGTCATAAGCAAAAACGGGTATAGAACGCATAGGGTAAATAAAAATCCAAATGCCAAAGCCCAAATGTCAAATTAAGACCCAAGCCCCAAACATTTGAAATTTAAATTTTGAACTTTGGACTTGATTGGAATTTTGGACTTTGACATTTGGATTTCCACCTACAGGTGGTAAATAACGTCCTTTCTCTCCACTACTATTTGCCACTTACGTCGCCGCGCCAGCCGATACAGATTGCTGTTAGGGTTAAAACAAACAGGCCGCGTCACCAAGTCCAAAAAACCCAGGTCGCTTTCCGTGTCCCCTACCCCCACCGAGCCTCTTAAACTGAGCCCGTGGCGGGCGGCATACTGTTCCAAGACCGCTTTCTTGTCATGAATCGGCACCTCCAGCACCTGGCCCGTGTAGCGGCCGTCCTTAACCTCAAACACCATGCCGACCACGGCGTCAAAATGATAAAAACGGTTAAACTCTTTAACAATCTCTATAGGTGAGCCGGAAATGGCCAGCAGACGATAGCTCTGCCGCTTGAGATTTTTTATCAGGTCACGGGTAAAAGTATAAACCCGGCTTTTCTGCTGCCCAATCACCAGGCGCGCCACGTGCCGCACGTCGTCCACGGCCACGCCGCCGATGCGCCGCTCGTAAGAGCGGACCACGCGCATAATATAATCCTCGTAGTTCCCCTGCCTGTTCACCCAAGCGAAATAATCATGCTCCAACTCCTTGCGCACAATGGGCGGAAAAACGCCGTACTTCACCAGCGACATAATAAGCTCGCGCTGAAGCGAGGAGCGGAAGATAGTACCATCGATATCAAAAACTGCTACTTTCTTTTTACTACCCTGATGTTGTGACATAAAAAAATAATAGCCCCGCAAAAATTAAAAATGGAAAAATCAAAATGGAAAATAATTTTGATTTTTGATATTTACATTTTGCATTTTTAGGCCCAACCAGAGGAATTATCCGAATGGGCTACCAGATAACGTCCAGCGCTCTCCCGCGTCAGCACATAGTGCCGACCGTCGTGGTCTTTGAACTCGGCCCGGTGTTCGTATTTTGCCTTGTGAAAAAGCTCTTCAGCCTCAGCGTCGAGCTCATCTAAATAATAAACGCCGTGCTCGTCACCCTCGACTTTACGCCCTAATATCTCTTGTCTCATAAACATTAATGATGGCCACTGGCCGCTTTCTTCCTGGCGGCCCGTCGTTCAATGTAAATCACCAAGACTATCAGCAGTGTAGCGGTCACTGTCAGGGAAAAATACCAGCCGACAATGCGATGATACTGGAATAAGTAGATAATAAGTTCCAACAAAAACTCCACGCCAAAGAAAATTGCCACTCCATTGGAAACGCGGAACATGGCCTTCTGCCAAGTGTTCAGGCGGTGAGTTCTAAGGTACAGCATCAAGCCCAAAAAAATCAGAAACAGCGGCAGGCTCAAGTAGCTATGCAGCAAGACTGTTTTGAAAGCGTAAGTCTCAACCGGGCAGCTGTCACCGCCGCTTAAAATGTAGCGCGCCTGGTTGCAGACTTGATAATGCGGATTATACAGACGATTCAGGTCGTAAAGACCTCGCTGGCCCAAACCCACTAAAGTAACTCCCAAGAGCAACGACAAAAATACGCCGGCTGTCGTCAAATGTTCCCTGCCGGTAGTTTGGGTTTGCCCGCCGCGGCCATAATTTGCCGAAACTTGTTGAAGTGGCGACATATTACTATTTACTAGCATACACCCTCAGATAAAGTTTACAAGCCATAAGACTAAAGAAGGCCACCCCCGCCCTAAGACGGGAGTGGCCTCACAAAAAACACGTTGCTAACAGCAACGGCACTTGCTTTCCATAAGCTTTGTTAGCCCACCCACGATTACAATAATCGGCCAGATGATATTAACAGTACCCATACTAAAAACATCCAGGTACCCCAAAAGGAACACCGCACCAAACGCCACAACCAAAATCGGCATAAACTTATGGTGCGAACAATTGCAGACAGTACCATCTTGGTGGCTACTAGTTGACATATTGTCCATATTATCACCCCCTTTCTCAATTTACTTTCTAATGACTACGCAACGACAGAGCAAGCGTCAAGTACTTTTCCGGCGACCGCTGAAAGGCTGCTCAACACCGCACCAAGGGCAAAACCAATGACGCTTGGCGGCTGGAGCTGAAGCCACCGACCACCACCTATGACACAGGCCACAATTGAAGTGCACTAAACGCTCAATAACTTGCTTTCCCCTTACCTGTTTCATAAAACAACAAAATCAATTAGTCCTCACCCGCCGGCGTCTAATCTCAGACCGCCTCACTCTTGCTTCATCCAGACCAAAGTGATGGGCCAGTTCATGCCAAACGGTCTGCCTGACTAACTCCTCTATCTCGGCTACGCTGCGAGCCTGCGACTCAATCGGCCGGCGAAAAATGGTTATCTTGTCCGGCAAAACTCCTGAGTAGCCCGTCCCGCGCCTGGTTTGCGGCACGCCTTCATACACGCCGTACAACGTCTCCCCCTTTCTTAGTTTGAGCTCCTGCCGCTGAGCCGGCGTAGGTTCATCGGCTATGACTACAGCCACATTATTGAGCTGGCGTAAAAATTTTGGCTGGGTATTGGCCAAGGCATGACTGACTATTTGTTCAAATTCCCGTATTTCCATTAAATCGTCGTTGTCAAATTTAGACGGCCGTCTAAATTTGACGTAATAGTTACCACTCTTAGCCTTTGCCTTTCTCCTGGGATGGAAGACCTTGCCAGCGCTCATGCCTGAGCTTAATCCCTTGTTCAGCCCACCGTCGCGCCCGTTCCAAAAAACTACGCTCATCGTCCTTGAGTTTATCACCGTGTTTGGCAAATATCTCGTCAACTGTTTTAAGCACCAGCTCTGGCGTGTCATGCTTCAGTGCTAATTCCATATCAACAAACCAACCGCGTTCGCCAGGCTTAAAGGCGCGCGGCCCTACCTCTGGTGAATCTTGAGCCATAGGAATCAGATAAAAATTTTAACTGTAGCAACCACTTATCGGGCTACCCCCTCAATGCAATCGTAATACTTAAACTCTTTAGCATCAACCCAGGCATAAT
>JACRFN010000102.1 GCA_016217875.1 Candidatus Kerfeldbacteria bacterium | reverse complement strand
GGTACCCAGCACCAACCCCAATCCTATCGCTGTCGCCTCCACTGTTATTAATACTCTCCTGGGGCTAGTCGGGGTGATTGCCGTCATAGTCATCATCTATGGAGGCTTCACCTGGCTGACTTCAGCCGGTAACGAAGAAAAAGTCACCAAGGCTAAAAAACTTTTAGCCAGCGCCGTGATCGGCGTAGCCATTATTTTAGGCGCTTACACCATTACCTCATTTGTGGTTAAAAGTATTGGCGAGGCGGCCAAAACAGGATCCGCCGGGTATTCGGGAGATAGATGCACTAATCATCCTGGTGGTACGTGTTTAGACGCCTGCACCGGGGCGCTAGTACCATTTACCCAATTAGATTGCGCTGACGGCAAGATTTGCTGCGCCAACGCCCCCTAGTAATTACTTAATAGAGTTCAAGAACAAAAACGGCCTCAGCAGGCCGTTTTTGTTCGTCTTATATTACTAACCTACAACAGCCTCAAAATGGTAAAGAAAAATTCCACGATGTCTTTTTTATTCAACTTCGACCTGCCTTGCGCTCTATCCACAAACACCACCGCCAACGCCCCCTCAGCCATCTTATCCTAAACCATTCAAAAAACAACAAAATTACTTCTATATTATCCTACAAATTACCTCTATTTCACCCCATATTTACACCATAACCATACTACGTCAAATTATCCCGGCCGGGATAATTTGACGTTGGTATCTTATCTACGATTGCCCAAAAAAGAAATGTTACAGCCTCACTGTGGTGAAGAGAGAAACTGGGTGGCGTAATACACATTTACCCAAGCCTCTACCCGGCTATGCTTTACGAATTCCACCATCGTGTTATAAGCATCGGCCTTACTTACCCATACACTCTGTTGAAGTCGCTTAAACCCTCCTTGCTTCAAAAGGGCGCGTAATAGCTTGCGCGCGTTACTCATCTCTTCAGGGATGTCAAAAATGACCACCGTATGCCAACCACGGGGATGCGCTTGAGCTTGCCGCAAACGCGAAATAACAGTGGCCGCCTGCCCTTTGTCAGTTAGTGAAATCACAAAACTCCTTCCCAGTCGCCGCACTCGGATATAACGTCGACGAGCCAACTCGTTAATTTTACGTTTGAGGTCTATTTGCTTTTTGAACCTTTTAAGTTCAGACACATAAGCCGACCCACCCCGGCGATACGCGCTGCCATAACCAGTAGCCAGCGCCGACCATAACGACCCAAATTCAACAGCTGAATCGCCCAACCCTGCTACAAACGCAAGTAAGGCCTTAGTTACGGGACGATATGCAGCCATAGACATAAAGTAAAAATATACTTATATATCTAACAATAAGCCTTCGGACATATCTACGTCAAATTATCCCGGCCGGGATAATTTGACGTAGATATCAAATCACCAGCAAACCCTAAGGCTCGAAACTCCAAATTTGACCACTGCTCCCGACTGGGATATTGCTTAGGGAGCTACCTCTTTATATTAAAACGCTGGTCAGAAAAAAACCGCAATCTAAGCAAAGTAATAAAAAATTCAAAAATACTATCTAAACTAAGTTTGGTTGCTCCAAATTTTCTATCCACAAACACTACCGGCACCTCTATGATTTTTAGATGCGTCCGCTCGCACAAAAACAATATTTCCTCCTGCCAAGCATAACCATCGCTCTTCACTTGCGCCCATGGGATTTTGTCCAGAACTTGTTTGGTATACAAACGGAAACCAGAGGTCACGTCACGGGCCTTGAGCTTTAATAACAGCCGCGCAACCGTCATCGCACCCCAGCTCTCCAGATGACGCCACCAAGACCAACCCACCACCCGACCACCTGGTACGCGGCGTGAACCTATGGCCACTTCCGCCCCTTGTGCCACAGCCTGCACTAACCTTGGTATATCCTCAGGCGCGTGCGATAAATCAGCGTCCATTTCCCCCACCGCCTCGGCCCCGTGCTCCAAAGCATAATGAAATCCGGCGCGATAAGCACTACCCAAGCCCAGCTTACTTTGGCGGTGCAGAACGTGTAAAAACTCGTATTTCAGCCTTAATTCATCAGCCAACCGGCCTGTACCATCGGGTGAATTGTCATCCACTATCAATACTTGCGGCGACTGTTCTAATTTAGCAATCCTAGCTAGAACCGAGGGCAGATTGGCCGCTTCGTTATAAGTTGGCACAATCATCCAAGTATTAAGCATAAATCTTATATAACATCAGGCCTTGTCTAATGTCCACCATTTTTTAGGCAGCTGTTGCCATATTACCACGACTAAAACCAGCCAAGCCAAGCTGCGCGCCCACACGACTAACTCCATCTCGGCGCTGAATTTGCCAAAATAATACACCACTAAAGGAAACTGCAAGTAATTAAGCAGATCATAAACCACCACCAACCAGGCCCACCGCCACGGCACAACAAAAATTATGAAGGGTAAAACCCACAGCCACCACTGGTTGGAATAAAAAGGATGCAAGCCAATAAGCAAAAGGAGCGTCAAGGCCGCCAAGACAAGGTGGTTCTTCTCCCCCTTGAAATTCCTCTGCCCTGTTACCCCGTACAGCCACCAGGCTGGCAAGAGCAATTGTCCGATATGAATCAACATCTGCCAGTTCGGCTTATAAACACCAGCATGGTGATACCAAGATTGTAAAAACACCCAGATAGTACTGCCTGGCTCAATGACGCGGCTGGCCTGCACTAAATAAGGCTTAATTATAGCCGCGCCACCAGCGCTTATCACCTCAGCCAAGGTCAGGGTCAAAGGCCCGATCAAGCCATAAATCGTCGCTGGCCAAAATTTTTCGCCCCGACGCCGAGCCAGCACCAGCCACAAAGGCAGCAAAAGTATGGGGTAAAGTTTTGTTATGACAGCTAACCCCCATACAAACCAACTGGCGCACCATTTATCACTAAGGGCCAGCCATAAGGAGAGTAGGGCAAGAACCATGGGAAAAACGTCAAATCTGTTAAGGCTGTAAAAAACAACCGAGGGCAACAACCAAGCCAACCACAACAGCCTGGCGGGTCCGAGCTGAATTCTCTGACATAACGACCAGGTTAAAATTCCGCCAGCCACATACATGGCGGCATTAATTAGCCATAACAACCAATGATACCCTTCAAAAGAATCAGTTACCAACCTAGGCCAGGTGATATAAACCAAGGCCAAGGGCGGATACTCAGCATAGCCGTCCTGCAACAAGATTTGCCCTCGCTGCACCCAACCGCGACCGGAAAAAAACACTCCAAAATCGTTATCCTCGCGCACTAGGGGCAAACTCTGATTGCTGGCCGCGGGTAAAATACTGAGTGCACTCCAAACAGCCACGCTTAGAACAAGAATACCGACGACTCCGCGCCAACCAAACTGCTTCATATCACCGCATGGAAAAAATTATGGCCTCCTTGTCTTCGTACATTTTGCGGAAGCGGCTATCGCGGTTAAGCCAGTACAACATAGCGGGGTAAGTTTTTTCCAACAGCACATACGAAGCGCCAAAGGCGCCTCGGGCTACCTCAAAAACATCAGGTCTTTTTCCTTTGGTCGTGTCTACCCACTGCCAATAATGGTCACGATTATATTCATAAGTAAAAGTCTGATCCAAGCCTGTTAAATAATAATTATGAGCGTTGTGGTAAAGCAGAGCTGGAAAACTGCCCCAGTTGGTTTGAAAAACAATCGACCTTGACGGGGTATTGCCCTTTAGCCACTGGGCCGCGCCTTGCAGTTTGGCAAAAGGCAGCCCCTGCCCCAGGCCCGCCCGAGCGCTCTGCACCCCCCGCCACAAGCCCCAGGGTACAAGTACTGCCAAATACAAACCTAAAAATCCGAGCACGAATCGGCCCGCCAGCCAGCTGGGCAGCCAGGAAATAAAATCTGACCAAAGTTTTTTAACCGAAACAATCCTGTCCCAGGCGTCCCGTAATATCAAACCGCTAGATAATATGAGCCAGGGGGTAAGATACTCCACTTGGCGCCGGGCGCGCAAAGTATAAAACAAAAAAATCACTGTCATTAGCCAGGTGGCGCGCGACAGATTGGTTTGTTGTTTTCTGGTAGCGACCGCGGCCACCGTGGCTAAGAGCCAAATTAATATGGGGTAAGCCAAATTGGCCGCCAGTTCAGTGGGTGAATAAGGATACCACTCTCCGCCCACGCTAATAAACTTGCGATAGGCCACTAG
>JACRFN010000103.1 GCA_016217875.1 Candidatus Kerfeldbacteria bacterium | reverse complement strand
TGCTTCGCTATGAGGGCTGTCAGCTGCCGCCTCTGGAACGCGAATCGCATGAAAAGTGGCTACTGGACCTCGTGGCTATCTCCACCGTGGCGGATATGGTGAGGTTGCAAGGCGAAAGCCGCACCCTGGCACGTTACGGCCTGGTAGTTTTGAGGAAGACGCGCCGCTTGGGTTTGCGCCAACTAATTACTTCAGCTGGCCTTAACTTCGACAACCTGGATGCTTACAGCATAAGTTGGCAGATTGCGCCGCGCATTAACGCCGCCGGTAGAATGGATCATGCCAATGCGGCTTACGGCTTACTTATGTCAGCCAGTCCGACTGAGGCTGATGAGTTAGCGCGCGCTCTAAATCTGACCAATGCCGAGCGGCAAAAAGTTACTGAGGAAATGGTTCAGACCTGCCGTTTACAAATAGGCGAGTTGAAAAAAAACGACTATTTTGTTCATGCTTTCGACCCCGCCTGGTCACTGGGCATTGTGGGTTTAGTAGCGGGCAAACTGGTGCAAGAATACAATCGGCCGGCTTTGGTGATGTGCCAGGTGGGAGATAAAATAGGCGGTTCCGGCAGAAGCGGCCTTGGCGGGTTTGACTTGGCCGCCGCGCTCAACGAATGTAAGGAATACTTGTTAAACTATGGCGGGCATAAAGAAGCCGCTGGTTTTTCTTTGGCCAAGAGCAAACTGGAAGATTTTCTCAAGGCTTTTACTAAGATAGCGGCGCGCGAACTCAAAAAAGTTAACCTTACACCTGAACTTGCCATTGACATGAATAGGCCATTGTCTAAAGTTGACTGGGAGTTGCAAACGCAGGTAGCCAAGCTGGAGCCATTTGGCCAACAAAACCCCTCGCCTCGTTTTGCGAGCTCTAACCTGACAGTAGCCCAGCTTATACCGGTCGGAAGTACTGGACAGCATCTGAAACTGGTTTTAGAAGGCGATGGCGTAACTCGTAAATTTATACTTTTCCGGCAGGGTGATATTGGCGCTAGTCTAGTTGTGGGTGATACAATTGATGTAGCCTATGAAGTAGGTATAAATGAATGGAATGGGAATAGGGAATTGGAACTTAAAGTAATTGATTTAAAGAAACATGAATAATTCATTTGCGGTAATTTTTGATGTTGATGGTGTCATAGTGAATTCGCCGCCCTATAATCACACGTCCATCAATTCTTTATTTAGGCCGAACGGGTTTACCACGGCCGACCTTAAAGATACGCACAATGAAGCACACCGTGGACAGTCACTGCGCGATATATTAAAGATAGCCAAAGAAAAATATGGTGTTGATTTCAATCTTGATGATTTTTCAAAACAGGCGGGAGAAATTGGTTTTAAAATGATGGAAGCTGAGGATATATTAAAGCTTGATGCAGAGTTATTAAAATTATTGAATGAATTAAAGGCTAGCGACGTATTACTGGGTATCGGAACCTCTTCCATGCGCTGGCGGATTGATGTAATTTTGGCTAAACTAGGCTTGAGTGATTTTTTCCCGGTTATCGTATCTGCCGAAGATGTGTCGGAACACAAACCTAATCCGCATATTTTTTTGGAGGTGGCAGGGCGTTTAATGGTTTTACCCAGTCGGTGCATTGTGATTGAGGATGCACCGAGCGGCATCGACGCCGCGAAACGCGCAGGTATGAAAGTCATTGGATTTACTGGATTTTTGTCTGAACCGGATTCTCTGCTGGGAGCAGATTTAAGGATAAAGAGTTTTTCAGAATTATCATTATCTAAACTGAAACAGTTAGTTGGTTATGTCTAAAGTTATTATCTTGTACACCGACGGGGGAGCACGCGGGAACCCAGGTCCGGCCGCCATTGGCGTGGTGGTAGAAAATGAACACAAGAAGTTGATTAAAGAATTTGGACGCTATCTGGGCCAGGCCACTAACAACCAGGCTGAATATCAGGCTTTGATAGCCGGTCTGACTGAGGCTAAGAGTCTGGGTGCTGAGAAAGTGCGCTGTTATCTTGACAGCGAGTTGCTGGTTAAACAGCTTAAG
>JACRFN010000101.1 GCA_016217875.1 Candidatus Kerfeldbacteria bacterium | reverse complement strand
GATATTTGATACCCAACGGAAGTTCTTGGTCGCCCTGGTCAGTCTTTTGAAGGGGCTTGGTTCGTTAGCGATTTTTATGTTTTTGACGGCCATTGGCACAGCTGTGCCAGCTGCCAGAACAGTGGTCTTCACACTCTTATCCCTCACCTCGCTGGCCAGCGTCTTCAGTTTGAAGCACCTGGATAGGCCCCTGTGGCATCGTTTTACTTGGAATAACTACAAACTCCTCGGCGCAGTTATAGTGGGCCTCGCGCTTCAGCTGGTGGTGGTTTATTGGCCTTTCTTACAGAGCGTATTCCATACGGTGTCTTTGCAAGAGAGCGATTGGCTGCTGATACTTTCTTTTTGCGCCCTGGTGGTATTTTGTCTGGAGGTCGTGAAGTACTTTATGTCTAACCGTCGGTCTTATCTTATGTAAAATTCAGTTTTTTAAAACACCCCCGATGGTCATCGGGGGTGTTTTAGCACATGACTATTAATCAATCTCGAAACTCAAACTGACGTTCACTATCACGTCTTGTGAGCCGGCCTCTATCTGTGGCGCTTGGGCCTTACTCTCGGCTCCAAGCATCATGTCGCGGGCATAGTACATGGGGTAGGGCGCCGGCGAGCTGACATTTTCGGAAAAGGAGCGTACCTTGCCTAAAGTGACTCCAGCTGCGCGAGCTAAGTCCTCAGCCTTGGCGCGGGCTTTGGCAATGGCCTGTAGCCTGGCTTCTTGCTGCAGCTTGTCGGGATCGTCAATGGTAAAGGAGAGCTGCCCAACCTGGTTAGCGCCCCGCTCTAGGCTGCCGGCTAAAACATCACCCACTTTATCAAGTTGCCTAATCTTCACTTCTACCGTCTGGTTCAGACTGTAACCATCCAGATTTTGCTTGCCGGTTTTGGGATCGTAGGAATAAACAGGTGCCAGGTTGTATTGGGTCGTGCGCAGGTCTTTTTTATCCACGCCTAAGCCCTTAAGATAAGTCATGATGTCGTTTATTTTGCGCGTATTGTTGGCCTGTATATCGTTAACCTTTAAGCCGCGGCTTTCCACGGCCAGGGAAATTAAGCCCACGTCCGGTATGGCTGTTACCTTACCCTCGGCGGTGACGGCAATGGTGTCGTTAGTACTGATTGGTCTTTGCCAGTGGTTCAAATTTTGCCAGGAAATGCCGGCTTGGAAAGCGCGGTCCAGGCCCAAAAAGGCTAGCCACAGGCCGAGTATGGCCACGACCGTGGTCTTGAGCCACGAAGGTAGGGAGGAGAGTGTTGGATAATCCATAGGATTATAATTTAGTTGTTAGATATTAAGAAGGCCAGTTAATCTTAGCTTAAATTGTTTAAGTTGATAATACGGGCTTTGACTGGTGGCTGTTAATAAATTATACTAAGCTCGCTTTCTTATCTTAATTATTTAACGTTGCGGTGCCTATTTTATTACACTGCAGCTGGAAAGGATTGTTTATGTGCTGGTGTCATGGTAACAGCGAAGATAAAAACTGCAGCTGCGCTACGTGGTGCAGCCCTAAAGTCATTATGACCTTGGTTGGCATGGTCTTGTTGGCCGGTATTGTGGTGGTGGCTATTTTGCGTGACCGGATAGTCAATCAGCCCCAGTGGCAGGTGCAGGTGACAGGCCAGGGCAAGGTGTCTTATCAGCCAGACATCGCTAATGTGACCGTGGGAGTCCAGGTTGATAAATCTTATTCAGCTGAGGTGGCGCTGAAGCAGCTGAATGATAAGGTGAACAAAATTTTGGCGGCCCTAAAAATAACTGGCATAGGGGCCGAGGACATTCAGACACAAAATTATTCACTCTATCCCCAGTATGACTACAGGGATAATGTTTCAACTTTAGCGGGCTATAGTGCTAATCAGCAATTAGTTATAAAAGTGAAGGGTCTGGCTTCCGGTAATGATGACAAAGTAGGCAAGGTGGTAGCCGAGGCTACCAAGGCCGGAGCCAATCAAGTCACTTCGCTCACCTTTGACGCTTCCAACATCGATGACCTGAAGCAAGAAGCCAGGCTACAGGCCATTGCCGACGCCAAGTCTAAGGCGGGTAGTTTGGCCCGAGCTACGGGTGTAGACCTAGGGGATATCGTCGGCTGGTGGGAGAATTTTGTCCAGGCACCGGGTACGCCGCTTTATGGCGGCGTGGGCGGCGAGGCCAAGGGCGCCGGCATGTCTCCTCAAGTGCCCTCTGGCAGTCAGGAAGTGGTGGTGGAAGTGAATTTGAGTTACAAGATTAAGTAGGAGAGTATTGGGCTACCCACCAGGCTTTAGTCTATCGCTCGCTTATTCTGTTAGCTGGCTGGGGGCGTAGCCCGTGTTTAATGTTGGGGTATATATTAATAACCTATGGTGGATATTGTTCACCAGTTTACTAGCTGGGTATTGCAATTGGTAGAAGGATTACGCTTTTTGGCCTATACGCTGGTATTCCTAGCTACATTTTTTGAATCACTGCCCTTGTTAGGCCTGGTAATTCCAGGCGCTTTGGTTGTTCTGTTTGGTGGTTTTTTGGTTTCGCATGGTTCAGCCGACCTGGGAGATATGATATTCTTTGCCACCCTGGGCGCCGTGCTTGGCGATTGGTTGGGTTATGTCGTGGGGCGTCTGTTAAGATTGGTGAATTTTGTGGCACCTCTTGATCGCTTTACTTCGTTTAGGCGCGCTCAGAATTATTTTAAAACGCGAGGCGGCTGGAACCTCATCTACGGGCGGTTTCTGGCTCCGTTACGCGGCTTTATTCCAGTCTTGGCTGGTCTAGGTCGCATGGAGCATGGTCGTTTTATGCTCTACAACCTTGGTGGGGCTATAGTTTGGGCAGGAGCTCACGTGGTGGTAGGTTATCTCGGTGGTGAAAGCTGGAAGGTGGTGGGGGAACGGTTTGGTCAATACAGTTTTATACTGTTGGTGGGCGTGGTCGCTTTGTATTATTTGATAGAGCACTTTACTAGGAAATACAGCAAGGTTTGATGTTTAACTACGCCTTTTATTGCCTTACATGGATACTCATAGTTAAAATTTGACATAATTTTTATCTTCGACTAAGGTATCTTATACATATGGCAACCAGCGGACTAGTTATTAATTCGAATAATAATAACCGGCCTTAGGGACCCTACGTTTGTCGTGCTGCAAACCGGCCCCTAAAAATTAGGGGCCGGATTTGTTTATTCCGGGGTAGTTTGCCCCTTCGGGTCATCACCCGCAGGGTGAGAGTTGGCCCCGCCGCAAAGTTCTAGGGTAGTTCAATGGCAGAACGCTGCACTGTTAATGCAGATGTTGGGGGTTCGAATCCTCCCCCTAGAGCCTTGCGGCGGAGATATCAGTGGGTAGTTTATCCGCCGAAGCTTAAGCGAAGGTGGAAGTCCCTGCCCCGCGTAGCGGTGGCACCCCCCGGAGCCAAACAAAATAACCCATCCAAATGGATTGGTTATTTTGTTTGGCTTTGAAGAGGGGGTCGAAGGGCGCGAGTGGCGGCCAAGCTGGCTTAGCATTTAATTGGATAACTATGACCTTAATATACTTTTGCCTAGTTTGGTTTATTATTAGACCTTGCTTTTGTCTTGCC
Source organism: Candidatus Kerfeldbacteria bacterium (assembly GCA_016217875.1). Taxonomy (GTDB): domain Bacteria; phylum Patescibacteriota; class Patescibacteriia; order Veblenbacterales; family UBA10138; genus JACRFN01. The sequence goes on along the minus strand of JACRFN010000101.1, from coordinate 2,525 downwards.
TTTTAGTATAACCTTAGCCTACAATAAACAAACATTGTTTCTTTATTACTAAACCAAGGGAGAATTTATGGATCTCGGACTTAAGGATAAGGTTGTCTTAATCACCGGCGCCTCGGGCGGCATTGGTGAGGCCACGGCCCGGGCCTTTGCGGCTGAGGGCGCTAAGGTCGTTATACACTACGGCAAGAACCAAGCTGCGGCTGAGACCTTACGGCAAAAACTTCCGACTGAGAGTATAGCCATCTCAGCCAACACGGCTGACGAAGCGAGTGTGGCTCAACTTTTTGCTCAAGCGGCGGCACGTTTCGGGCAGGTGGATATTACAGTGGCCAATGCCGGCATTTTTCCACCCGACGACGTGCCGATTCACGCCATGACCACCGAGTATTTTGACAAGGTGATTGCCACAAATCTCCGAGGCGGCTGGCTCACGGCGCGCGAATTCTTTCGCCTGCTGGCCAAGACCAAACCCGAGAGCGCTTGTTTGATACTTATTGGTTCAACCTCCGGCATTTTTGGCGAAGCCGGTCACTCGGAGTACTCCATGAGCAAGGCGGCGCTGGAGGGGCTCAAACTCACGCTCAAGAATGAAATCGTGAAACTGGTGCCGCGGGGCAGGGTCAACATGGTGGCACCGGGCTGGACCTGGACACCCATGACTGAGCAGTTCAGGTCGGTTGACGAGGCGGTCATAACGGCGCTCCAGACCAGAGCCCTGCAGCGTATCGGTCGGCCGGAGGATATAGCTCACAGCATCGTCATGCTTGCCTCTGAGACAGCCTCAGCCTATATCACTGGTCAGACCGTCGTGGTCTCGGGTGGTATGGAGGGTCGGGTGCTGAAGCAGCGCCAGGAGATAGATCCGACTAAAGCTTGAGTAACCTGAGTAAATAGAATCTCTCCAATCAAGGCTACCGCCTGTTTTCACATACGGTAGCCTATTTTTTTACGGCGCCGACCCAGTTACTTGTTCGCTGAGGCGCTGGCGCAGTTTTATTAATGGTACCGTGGGCGGCGTTGACCTGATGACCTAGGCTGACGATATCTTGGATACGCAGCAGGTTGGCGAAATGATGGCCGTGGGCGCTCAGGCGGCAAGTCAGGCAATTTAGAAAGAGGTAGTTGCAGGCTGATGAGTTTTTCAATGCTTCGCACTTCCGCGCCTTCTGACGGCATGGCAAAGGAAATGGCGCGGCCGGTTTGACCGGCCCGGCCGGTGCGGCCAATGCGGTGCACATAGTCCTCCGGGTTAGCCGGCAAGTCGTAATTGAGCACCAGCTCTATATTGCTGATATCAATGCCGCGGGCCGCGATGTCAGTGGCTATCAGTACGCGGTACTTGCCTGATTTAAAACCAGCCAGTGCTTCACGTCGCTGAGTCTGAGAGCGATTGGAATGGATTTCTGTGACGCTTACACCCATATTTCTTACGGCGTGGGTAAGGCGCTTGGTGCCGAATTTGGTGCGCGAGAAAATAAGCACACTGCCGCGATATTGGGCCAGCAGCTTGTCCAACAGTCTTTCTTTGGCATCTTTTTTAACCACGAATATTTCATGGGTTACCAGCTCAGCCGGCGTGCCGGAGCGGGCTACTTCCACGCGGATGGGCAGCTTCATGTTGGAGCTCGCAATATGCATGATGGCATCTGGCATGGTAGCCGAGAACAGCATGGTTTGGCGTTCGCGCGGCGGCGGCACCGCGCGCAGTATTTGTTTAAGTTGCGGCGCAAAGCCCATATCAAGCATGCGGTCGGCTTCATCCAGTACCAAGATCTTTATATCGTTAAGTTTTACCGTGCCGCGTTCCAGGTGATCAATCAGTCGTCCCGGCGTGGTCACAATAACATGGGGTAGGCGCTCCAGGCTGCGTATTTGTTTGCCAATATCCTCGCCGCCGATGAGCACGGCTGTGCGCAGGCCCAGACGCCGGCCAACTTCTTGCAAAGCCTGGTCCACCTGTAGCGCCAATTCGCGTGTGGGCAGCAAAATAAGCCCTCGCCCCTTTGTTTGGGCCAGGCGTTGCAGCATAGGCAAACCAAAGGCTATTGTTTTGCCGGTGCCGGTTTGGGCTATGCCGATAACGTCTTTGCCCTCAATCGCCACCGGAATGGCCTGTTGCTGTATGGGTGTAGGTACAGTAAAACCCAGGCGATCCAGGGCGCCGAGTAAACTAGGCGCTAAGCCTAGGCCGTAGAAACCGCTGGGGGCGGTTGTGGTTTTGTGGTGTGTGGTCATAAAAATACGTGACCCGATTTCCTGATAAGGTCACGTACGTTCTAAGTACCGCACTTGTTTTCAGGCCGAGTCTATCCGCCTCAGGCGGATTTAAGGAATAGGTGTTGAGTATAGGGTATGACGGTTAATCTGTCAACCCTTGGCCGGTTTGGCCGAATTCTATCCGTAGTGCCCCACCTTTGATACCCGAGCATAGCTTGGCTAAACTTAGCCACTATGCACAAACTCACATACTTTGAACGACAGGTGCTGGAGAGCGGTCTCAGGGTCGGCAAGAGCGTTCGGGCCAT
>JACRFN010000100.1 GCA_016217875.1 Candidatus Kerfeldbacteria bacterium | reverse complement strand
CGTGTCCGGCTGGCTATAACGCGGCCACTTGCTGGAATGCCGCTACGCAACAGTACACCTGTCCCGCCGGCTCGCATGTTTATCAATATCGGGCCATAGGTTCCTCCGACTATCAATTTAAAACTAACTTTGAATACAAAAATGTTACCTGGTATGGTAATATGAATGTAGTAGTGCCAGCCGAAGATAGTTGTGATAGCTTTATATTATCAACAATTCAGTAGTGGATAAAAACGGTCTGGAAGGGAAAAATAACGCCCAAGGGAATTAAAAAAGTTTTAATTTAATTTTATACGTTTTATGTTTGATCAAGAAACCAAGCCGTCGGCAGCACCAGTGGAGGATATTTTCGCCGGCGTAGAACAGACTAAGGCCCCCACGCCGGCGACAGCCCCAGTGCCCACGGCTGGCGAGCCGGCCACGCCAGTTTCTTTGAGTTCCTTGGATTCAAGCCTGAAGGCTGGCGGCCCACGTCGTTGGCTGTGGTTGGCCTTAGGTTTGGTAGCGGCCTTGGGTTTGCTCGCCGGGGGCTATTGGTGGTGGCGGCAAGCGCCGTCTCCGTCCTTGCCCGGCGATACAGGCGGCCTAGAGTCTGAGCCAGGCTCGGATCAGCCGGCCACGCCACCGCCAACTGCACCAGATGTGCCAGCCGCTCTTGACACCGACGGCGACGGCTTAACCGACGATGAGGAAAGATCTTTGGCTACCGATCCCTTGAAAGCCGACACTGACGGCGACGGTTTATTCGACCGCGAAGAGGTTAAGGTCTATAGCACCGATCCGCTAAAAGCCGACACTGACGGCGACGGTTTTAGCGATGGGACTGAAGTTCAAAATGGTTACAATCCCAAAGGTAGCGGCCGTTTGTTGGAATTGCCTAAGCCGTAAGTAGGAGTGGTTAAGCGCGGTTAACTTTAATGGTCATGTTTAGTTCGGCTCACTCAGCCACCACAGACAATCAAGCTCAGCCGGCTAAGCCGCAGAGTTGGGGCGAGATTTATACTATGCCCACAGGTTTTCAGGCGGCGGCGCCAGAGGCCAGTGGTAGCCGTAAATGGTGGCTTTGGCTCTTGCTGGTTGTTTTGTTGGCGGCCGGCGGGGCGGGTATATATTTAACTTTTTTAAAGCCTGAGCCAGGGGCAGTTACGCCACCTCCGGCTAATGTGCCTAGCACGCCGCCAGTTAATGAACCGCCACCGCGCGAGCCAGAGCTGCCCCCACAGTCCTTACCCCGCGAGCTCGACCGAACGCGCTTTTTAGACGTAAAGAACATCCAAGCCGCGTTGGAGCTTTATCAGGCGGATAATAAAAAATACCCCTTGGCCCCACTACCCATAGCGCTGGGGTTAGAGCCCACTAAGTTGTTGTCCGGCGCTGGCTTCGGGGCCCAGACCCAAGGAACTATTTATCTCGAGCCTGTGCCCAAGAATCCGACCCCCGGCGGGCAGGACTATTTATATGAGAGTTTGGATGGCAGCACTTATACTTTAGGTTTCCGCCTGGACGAAGGTACGGCCGGCCTGGCGCCCGGTGATCATCAAGCTACGCCACAGGGAGTAGATGGTGTGTCGGCGCCTCAGTTGCCTCCGCCCGGCCCTGTGTCAGAGCGTCAGATTACGCCGCCCACGGCTAGTCTTGATACTGATCAGGACGGTTTGACTGATGCCGAGGAGCCCTTATTCGGCACTGAGGTCAATAAACCTGATACTGATGGTGATGGTTTCCTGGATGGAGCTGAGGTCAAAGCTTCTTACGATCCGTCTTTAGGTGACGGCGCCCAATTGGCGACTAGCCCGCATCTGGCTACCTATACCAGCACTAAATTTGGCTACGTGGCGCGTTACCCCCAGGCCTGGCTCGCCAAGGCAGTGGACGAAGGCGAGTCAGAAGTGCTTTTTAGCGGCACGGAAGGAGAGTTTGTGGAAGTGTTGGTGGTAGATAATCCAGACAGCCTAAGTGCCCCGGCTTGGTACGCCAAGCAGGTGCCTGGGCTTAAGGCGGCGGAAGTGCCCACCTTAACTTCCGGTAGCCTGATCTGGGCCTGGAGTTTGGACGGGCTTAACGCTTACTTGGCCACAGATAAATACCTCATTACTTTAAGCTATAACATTGGCACCCGGACCGAAGCTTCTTTTTATCAACTTTTCCGCTTGATGGTTAAAATGTTTAAGCCCGGGGCTGGTACCACGATAGTGCCGGTGGTCGGCGGTGATAACCTGGGGTCTGGTAATGTAAATAACAACAGTAACACCAACCTTAATAACAACAGCAACGTGAACGCTAACCTGCCAGTTAATGAACCGGGTTAGGCTGGTTTGTCGCAATATGACTTCGGTTCGATTACCTCCTGGGCTGGAGGAGAGTTTTCGCCGGCTCTTGGGCCGCTTGGTCAAACTGACTGGTAAAAATTTTGGCGAAGTTAATGTGGCCCTGGCGAGGGAGCCCAAGATGCGTCAGCTTAATCGTTCTTGGCGCCACCACGACCGAGTGACCGATGTTTTGTCCTTTGCTTATAACTCCAGGCCGCCCGCGGGTGACATTATTATTTGTTTGGCTCAGGCTGCTCGGCAGGCGTCACGTCACGGCCACAGCCTGAAGGGCGAGCTACAATTGCTTTTTACGCACGGCTGCCTGCACTTGGCAGGTTATGACCATGTTAAATTAAAGGAGCGTCAGGTCATGAGATCTATGGAGCGTCAATTGCTCCAGCCCAACTAAGATTCAGTTATGCTTTTATCATCCCTCGTTCATAAATTTCTTTACGCCTGTCGTGGCTTGGCTTACGTGGCGCGACGCGAGCTAAGTTTCCGCCTGGAGCTGGGGTTGATGCTTTTGGCCATGTTAGTCGCCTGGTATCTGAGGTTTAGTTTAATAGCTTGGGCCGTGCTGGTTTTAACTGGTGCGGCTGTCTTGGCGGCCGAGGTGTTTAATACGGTTTTGGAAAGGCTGCTTGATTTAGTCGAGCCGCGTTTATCCCTGCATGTGGCCTTTCTCAAAGATTTATTGGCCGCCGCTGTTTTTTTATTGGCCCTGGGCTCTTTACTTGTCGGCCTATTGCTGGTGGCGGCACATTACTAGTGAACAATTAAATTATTCAGCTGGTTTCTCTTGGCAGTTGAGCGGTGTAGCCTTATACTAAAGGAAGCTACACTATATTTATGGCTACACCCAAGCTTACCGCAGGTTTAGATATTGGCTCCACGGCTATTCGCGTGGCCGTGGCTCAAGGTACGGGCGGTGGACACCTGCAGGTTATTGGTTTGGCTGAGGTGCCGGCCGAGGGTATTAGTCGTGGACTTGTGACCAGCATTGAGGATGCCGTCTCGGCTATTTCCAGTTGTCTGGAAAAAGCGGAACGCCTGACCGGTACGCCGGTGGAGCATGCCTGGATTGGTATTAACGGCAGTCATATCCTGGCCCAGTCAAGTCACGGCGTGATTGCCGTGGCTAAACCCAATGGCGAGATTGGCGAAGACGATATCACGCGCGTGGTCGAGGCCGCCCAGGCCGTGGCCACACCGCCGAACTATGAAATTCTCCACGTACTGCCGCGGAGTTTTACGGTGGATAGTCAGCCTGGAATCAAGGATCCCATAGGCATGACCGGCGTGCGCCTCGAAGTGGAAGCCCAAATTATTGAAGGCCAAAGCGCGCAGATTAAAAATTTGACTAAGTGTGTTTACCGCACCGGCATTGACATTGACGATTTGGTTTTAGCCGTGCTGGCCTGCGGTGAAGTGATTTTGTCAAAGCGCCAACGCGAATTGGGGGTGGCGGTTATCAATTTAGGCGGCGCGACTACCAGTCTATTAGTGTGTGAAGAGGGCGATCCGTTGCATGTAGCTGTCTTACCTGTAGGGGCGGGGCACATTACCAACGATATCGCCATCGGTCTCAGGACTTCCATTGACGTGGCGGAGAAGCTCAAGGTTGATTATGGTTATGCCGTGGCGGCCGAGGTCGGCAAGCGAGAGGATGTTGACCTAGCGGAAATTTCCGATGAAGAGGGTGTGGTCTCGCGGCGCCAGGTGGCCGAGATAATCGAAGCGCGCTTGGAAGAAATTTTTGAACTAGTTGATCGCGAGCTCATTAAGATTGAAAGATCAGGTAAATTGCCAGCCGGGATCGTGCTGACTGGTGGCGGAGCCAAGTTGCCAGGCATTCTGGAGGTGGCCAAGCGCAGTTTCCGTCTGCCGGCCACCCTGGGCTATCCGCTGGAGGTCTTAAGTCCCCTGGAGCGAGTGAATGATCCGGCTTTTTCCACCGCTTTGGGCTTGGTGCGTTGGGGTATGGCTCAGGAGGGAGGGCCGGTTGGATTCAAACTTAGTCAGTTGCCGTCTATGGCAGGTATTTTTGCCCGCTTGAAAGAACGTTTTAAATCGATTATTCCTTAAAGTGCTGGCTTGAGGCCGGGGCCTGTCACTTTTAGCTTAAATCTTTTACCTTCTAATCATTTACTTGCAGTATGGAAGTCAAACCCGACATAGAAACTTTTGCCAAAATCAAGGTAGTGGGCGTGGGCGGCTCAGGCGGCGCCGCTATCAATCGCATGATTTCCTTCAAGATCAGAGGCGTCGAATTTTTGGCGGTTAATACCGATGCCCAAGCTCTGCACCATTCGCGCGCTCCTCAGAAATTACATATCGGCGTCAACACCACGCGCGGTTTGGGCGCTGGTATGGATCCGGAAATCGGCCGCAAGGCAGTGGAGGAGAATCGTGACGAAGTCAAAGAGTCGCTCAAGGGGGCCGATATGGTGTTCCTTACCTGCGGCTTGGGCGGCGGCACAGGTTCAGGCGCCAGTCCCTTGGTGGCCGAGTTGGCGCGGGAGGCGGGCGCTCTGACGATTGCAGTGGTGACCAAGCCCTTTAGCTTTGAGGGAGCGCAGCGTCGGGCCATCGCCGAGCGGTCTCATGATGAACTGGTGGACAAGGTTGACGCCATCATTACCATTCCGAACGACCGCCTACTGCAGCTGATTGACAAAAAGACCTCCTTGCTGGAAGCCTTTTCCATTGTGGATGATGTGTTGCATCAAGGCGTGCAAGGTATTTCCGAGTTGGTGACGGTGCCGGGGCTCATTAATGTTGACTTTGCCGACGTTAAAGCCATTATGGCCGGCGCCGGCTCGGCCCTCATGGGTATAGGTGTGGCCTCAGGCGACAACCGGGCGAGCGAGGCGGCTAAGGCCGCCGTGGATTCGCCCTTGCTGGAGCTGGGGATTGACGGCGCCAGAGGTATTCTTTTTACCGTTACCGGCGGGCCGGATCTGTCTATGTATGAAGTGAATGAAGCGGCCCGCATCATCACCGCTGCCGCTGACCCCAATGCCAAGATTATTTTTGGCGCGGTGATTGATGAGAGCCTCAAAGATCAGATAAAGATTACCGTTATCGCTACCGGTTTTGCCCAAGCCGCCAAAAAGAACCAAGCCGCCCCTGCCTTGGCGGTGCCGCCTTCGGCTTATACTCCCTCGGCTTTCCTTAAGCAGGAGCGGGTGCCTACGGCCAAGCGGGCAGAGGACTCATCTTTCCGTGAGCGCAGCTTGGGCGGAAAGCCCCCCTTGAGAGAGTCGGCTGGGGAGGGCGTTAGCCGCGCCAAACCCCCTACACCAGACGACGATACTTATGATATTCCGGCTTTTATTCGCCGTAAACTCAAGACTTAGATAAAATTTTGCTTATTAACCCTGTCCCTCAGGCCTGTAGGGACAGGGTTTGATTATTTTGCGACGCGGGTAGCTCTAAGGCCCTTGCGTTATTTTTTTGTCTGGCGTTGTTATCCACAGTTGAGGCAGGGGAAAATCAGATTTTTAACTATTTAGGCCTATTTAGGCTGTTTTGCCTATTACTAGATGTAGGGGTAGAATTGAGTTTGGTACTACAAGATATAGTAGTATCAATTACCGCCATGCACTGCCCCTCGTGCAATTATTACGACACTAAAGTAACAGATTCGCGCGTGGCGACCGACGGGCTTAGTATCCGCCGCCGGCGCGAGTGCACCAAGTGCGGTTTCCGCTTTTCCACAGTGGAAGAGGGCGAAATTCTCGATTTGACAGTGATTAAGCGGGATGGCCGGCGGGAACCGTATTCCCGGGAGAAGTTGGCCACAGGGTTGAAAAGATCTTTGGAAAAAAGGCCCCACACCATTGAGCAGTTCCGGGGGCTGGTGCAGAAAATAGAGCGCGATATCCAGCGCCGGCGCAAGGTGGAGATGACGAGCCGGGACATCGGCGAGCTGGTGATGAAGCGTCTCAAGGGTTTTGATCAGGTAGCCTACATTCGTTTCGCCAGCGTGTACCGTTCCTTTCAAGATGTGGACAGTTTTACCAAAGAATTAAAGGGTTTAGGCCGCAGCCGCCGCTCTACCTTGCTTGAACCCTAAACTCAGCGCTATTATTTAATCCCCGACTTTTTAAATCACCCTAACCACTTTAATCCATATGTCCCACCCCGCCCCCCAGCCCACCAATGCTTCCGCCTCGGTAACTACCAGTCAAAATGTTGGCCGACTGAGCCAGGTTATCAAGCGTGACGGGCGGGTGATGCCGTTTGACGCTAAAAAGATAATTGAGGCCATAGCCAGGGCCGGGGCGGAAACCGGGGAGTTCAAGCGGGAGGAGGCGGCGCGGCTGGCCTTTCGGGTGACCGAAGAGTTGGAGGCGGTCTACGACGGGCATACGACGCCCACCGTGGAGCAAGTGCAGGACATTGTGGAGCTGGTGCTGATGCGCTCCAAGTGGCTCAAGACGGCCAAGGCTTACATTTTGTATCGTGAGGAGCACGCCAAAGCCCGCGGCCAGCGCCAGCCGGTGCCGGAGGAGGTTAAGCAGCTGGCCGCTGAGAGCAAAAAATATTTCCGCAATCAGTTGTCGGAGTTTGTTTACTATTCCACTTATTCCAAGTGGCTGCCCCAGGGTCACCGCCGCGAAACTTGGGTGGAAACCGTCAGCCGCTACGTCGATTTTATGCGCGAGAATCTGGGGGCCAAACTTAAAGACGGGGAATATCAGGAAATCAAAGAGTCTATGCTTAAAATGGAGGCCTTGGGCTCCATGCGGTTGCTGTGGGGCGCCGGGGACGCGGCCCGAGCCACCAATGTCTGCGCTTACAACTGTTCTTTCGTGGCCCCGGCAGCTTGGCAGGATTTTGCCGAGATTATGTATATCCTAATGTGCGGCACCGGCGCCGGTTTTTCCGTGGAACGGCAAACCGTGGAGCAGCTGCCCATCATCAAGCGCCAGACCGGCGTGAAGCTTTTCACCCACGTAGTTAAAGACAGCAAAGAAGGCTGGTGCGACGCCCTGACCTTGGGGCTTAACGCCTGGTCCCAGGGCAAGGACGTGGACCTTGATTATTCGCAGGTGCGGCCGCAGGGCTCCAGGCTTAAGACCATGGGCGGCCGTGCTTCGGGCCCCGGCCCCTTGAAGGCGTTGCTCGAGTTCGCTCGCGAGCGCATGCTAGCCAGACAAGGCCGGCATCTGACCACTTTGGACGTGCATGACATTATTTGCAAAATCGGCGAAGTGGTGGTGATGGGCGGCGTGCGGCGCAGCGCTCTTATTTCCTTGTCCGATCTTGATGATTTGGAAATGCGCGAGGCCAAGAACGGCCAGTTCTACCTTAAGCACCCCGAGCGCTCCATGGCCAACAACTCGGCCGTCTACAATGCCAAGCCGTCGTTGTCGCAATTTTTGGACGAATGGGTCAACCTGGTGAAATCAGGTTCGGGCGAGCGCGGCATTTTTAACCGCGGCTCTCTCCAGAAGCAGTTGCCGGTGCGGCGCTGGCCAATTTTCGGGCCCGAAGCGCAAACCTCCGGCACCAATCCCTGCGGCGAAATTATTTTGAAGTCCAAACAGTTCTGCAATTTGTCCGAAGTGGTAGCGAGAGCAGAGGACACGGAAGAAACCTTAATGAATAAAGTGCGTATCGCCACCATCCTGGGCACTTATCAGGCCTCACTGACCAATTTCCCTTATCTGTCCCCGGAATGGAAAGAGCATTGCGAGTCCGAGGCTTTGCTCGGAGTGTCAATTACCGGCCAGTGGGATGCCCCGGCCCTGCGCCAGCCCAGCACTTTAAAAAAACTCAGGGAGCTGGCTGTGGAAGTGAACCGCGAGTATGCCAAGCGCTTTGGCATCAACCCCTCCACCGCCATCACCTGCGTTAAGCCGTCGGGCAATGGTTCGCAGCTCTTTGACTCGTCCTCGGGCATGCACCCCCGCCACGCCCAGTACTACCTGAGGCGCGTGCGCATTGAAAATCACAATCCGCTCTTTATGATGCTCAAGGATATGGGCGTGCCTTACCACCCCGAAGTGGGGCAGGTGGAAAGCCAGGCTACCACTTACGTGCTGGAGTTCCCTATGGCAGCGCCAGAGGGGGCGATTGTGCGCCGCGACCTGTCGGCTATGGACCTGCTGGAATACTGGAAGGTACTGAAGGAAAATTACACCGAGCACAATCCGTCCGTCACCATCTCGGTGGGCAACGAGGAATGGCTTAGGGTGGGCAACTGGGTGTATGAGAATTGGGATTTGGTCGGCGGGCTGTCTTTTTTGCCCAAAGACGAGCACGTGTATCAGCTGGCGCCGTATGAGGAGATTACGAAGGAAAAGTATGCCGAGCTGACAGCCAAGTTCCCGCAGATTGATTTTTCGCAAATCGTGTCTTACGAGTACGACGACCACACCGAAGGCGCCAAAGAACTGGCTTGCGTCAATGGCGCTTGCGAACTCAAATAAACTAGATTAAATACAAAAGTAATTTTGATTTTATTTTGGTAGCTTCTATAGCAGGATTTTTTGAAGGAGGTAGGGGGCTCAGAGTTGCGAAGCCCGCCCCCTACCTCCTTCACTTCCACCCCTGGCACGCCACGAGGAACGCTCTCGCGAGGCCAAACGAACTTGCTACCTGCCTGCCGGCAGGCAGGTGCTAAACGGCCACAAACACGCAAGTTCTGTGGCCTCGCTTCGGCGTTCTACGTTCCAGCAGGGCGGCAGAAAAATCCTAAATTCAGTATTCTATATTCTAAATTCTAACCAATGAAGATTTACACCAAAACCGGTGATACAGGCGAAACTTCGCTTTACGGAGGCCAGCGGGTGGCCAAAGGCAACCCCAGGCTTGAGGCTTATGGCACGGTGGATGAAACGGATACTGCCCTGGGTCTGGCCCTGATTCAACCAGGCGCGGCAGCTTATGCCGAGCTCATAAAGAAAGTGCAAGTTGATTTAATGGTCGTAGGCTCAGAGCTGGCTACACCTCAAGGCCAGGCAATTTCTGGTCTAGAGTTGATTTCAGAGCAGCGTAT
>JACRFN010000099.1 GCA_016217875.1 Candidatus Kerfeldbacteria bacterium | reverse complement strand
TCGGTTAGCATAGCCCCACTCGTTGTCATACCAACCAATCACTTTAACCAAATTACCGCCGACCACCTGGGTCAACGACAAATCCACAATGGCCGAGGCAGAATTGCCAATAAAATCAGACGACACTAAAGGCCGAGTGGTCACTTCCAGAATGCCGCGATAACGCTTACTGTGCGCAGCTTTTCTTAAAGCGGCGTTGACCTGAGCTTTAGTTACCTTTTTGCGCTTCAAAACAAAAGTGAAGTCGGCCAGCGACACGCAAGGTGTGGGTACGCGTATAGCCAAACCGTCAAACTTGTCTTTGAGTTGAGGGATTGTTTCCGTAGTGGCAATAGCCGCGCCAGTACTGGTGGGTACAATGTTCTGTGCTCCCGCCCGGGCACGACGCAGATCCTTGTGCGGGCCGTCTACCAGATTCTGATCAGCAGTATAGCTGTGCACCGTGGTCATCATGGCCTTGTCCACACCAAAAGCCTGAATCATCACCTGAGCAATGGGACTGATGCAATTGGTGGTGCAAGAAGCATTGGAAATTATTTTTTCCTCAATCTTGTCCTCTACATTAACACCCAAAATGTAAGTTGGCACTCCCCCGCCCTTGGCCGGTGCCGACAAAATGACTTTTTGCGCCCCGGCTTTAATATGGGCCATGGCTTTTTCCTTCTTGGTAAAACGGCCAGTGCACTCCAGCACTACTTGCACGCCCAGCTTTTTCCAGGGCAATAGACTAGGATCCTTTTCCGCTGTCACCAGATATTTCTTACCATCAACAATAAGATGCTTGGCATCACTTGTCACTTCGTGCTTAAACTGACCGTAAACTGTGTCGTATTTTAAAAGATGCGCCAGCACATCAGGCGCCACCAGGTCATTGATGGCCACCACTTTTAGCCTGGGGTTACTAAGCGCAACCTTGAAAGCCGCCCGGCCAATGCGGCCAAAACCGTTAATCGCTATATTAATCGGCTGAATTATTTTCTTAGGCATAAAGATTGTTTCCTTTCCGCTTACATTATATATCCTCCCTGCTAATAAAAAAAGACGGGTAGAAATGAATCTACTACCCGTCCGCGTTCAACTGTCATTTCAGGGTGAAACCTTTATTAGCCTACTCGGCTTCATAATTCTCCGCCCTGCCAAACCGGCTGGCAAAGAGCGTTAAGGTCCCCTGAGTAGCAGCCGAACACTTAGCTCATACTCGCCTTTCTAGGGCGGCCTGGTACCGTCTCGGTTACCATTTATTGTTTTTTGTACCCCAAAGGCATTTCTGGCGCGCCACTTGATTCGCGGCGCCTGCGGTATGGGGAGGTAATAACCCATGAACGGGCTGACCAAAACAATAGTGGTCATAACACCTCCGCATTTAGTGATGAAATATGTTGGTTTTTGCACCGCCGGATAGATGACCGAGGTTGCAGTGGTAATAAATGGCCTCCTTACTCAATCCGACTGTTCTCAGTAATGATGTGACGGCGATACGCCACCATCTTATTCGTCTAGATAAAACATGTCAAATTTTTGTCTGGACAAACACCAAGCACTGCTCCAGGCACGGAGCAGTGCTTGTGCTTTACTAATTATCTAAGCCGAGACTAAAGTACCAACTGACTGGCCTTTAACAGCTCTGACCAGCGAACCAGGGCGCCACCGGCAAACTATTATGGGAATTTTTTTTCTTTGACATAAAATAAAGGCTTGTTTATCCATAACGCCTAATTTACATCGTAGGGCTTCTCTAATAGTTAAACTGGAAAACTTTTTGGCTGTTTTGACTTTCCTGGGGTCAGCCGTATAAACGCCGTCCACCGGCCCCGTTTTAATCAAAACCTCAGCTTTGATTAGGCCAGCACCGATAGCCGCAGCCGTATCCGTGGTAAAACCAACCTGGCCAGTACCGCCAGCCAAAATAACCACCTTGCCTTGGGCCAACTCACGCCGTGCTCGTGTACCATTCAGTCCCTCAACCAAAGGTAAATCAAAAGCAATAGCAGACTGAACTACTGCCGGGACTCCAAACCGTAGTAGGGCCTGCCGTAACGCCAGACCATTCATGACTGTAGCTAAAAGACCGAGATAGTCAGCCGTCACCCCCTCCAGGCCCTGCCCCTGCTCGCGTTTGCGCCAGATATTTCCTCCGCCGACTACCACACCAATCTCCACGCCCAAACGGCGCAGGGTTTTTAGCTCACGAACAATCGCCCTAAGTTTCTTTGGTTCTATGGTGCGTCCAGACGAACCAAAGGCCTCACCCGAAAGCTTAAGTAAGACGCGGCTATATTTTAAGCGCGGGAGCATACGGTTGGCCCGCCGGACAACGCGAACCTAGCAAACCGCTTAACCTTAATGTTCTCTCCAGTCGTGGCAATAGCCTCGGTAATCACCTCGCCCACGTTGCGCTTGTCATCTTTGAAAAACGGCTGCTTTAACAAGCAAACTTCCTGATAAAATTTATCTAACTTGCCGGCAATTATCTTTTCCGCCATCGGGCCCTGCTTGCCCTGGGCTTTGAGTTGCTCGGTGTAAATCCGCTTCTCGCGCTCTACCACCTCGGCGGGCACATCCTCTGGTGTTAAGTATTGAGGGTTTAAAGCTGCCACCTGCATGGCCAAATCATGAGCTAAGGTTCTGAATTTATCGGTCCGAGCCACAAAGTCGGTCTCGCAAGCCACCTCAATCAGCACCCCCAAAGTCCCGCCACCGTGAATATAGGTTTCTACCAACCCTTGGCTGGTGACACGATCAACTTTATTAGCCGCCAGCTTGGTGCTCTTTTTCCGCAGTACCTCAACCGCCTTGTCAAAATCGCCGCCAGCCTCTTCTAGGGCGCGCTTGGCAGCCATCATACCGGCGCCAGTGGCGGCACGAAGTTTTTGTACGTCTTGTGAAGTAATAGACATATACTAAAATCCTAAGTCCCAATTACCAACCCCTGAACCTTGGTTTCTGTGCCAGGAACTGCGGCTACGGCTGCTGTCGTGACCTGATCCAAGGCTATTTTTTGCCCCTCCAACACTGCCTCGGCCGCCAGACCGACAATCATCTGTATGGCGCGCAGGGCATCATCATTGGCCGGCACCGGGTAATCCACGCTCGAAGGATTAGTGTTGGTATCAACCAAAGCCACTACCGGCACGCCCACCTTATGGGCCTCGCGGATGGCATTTTTACCTTCTCGCGTACCAACCAAAAATACCACCTGTGGCAAACGAGTAAGATTACGGATGCCGCCAACCGTCATATTTAAACGATCAAAATCGCGCTGCCGCTCTAACTGTTCTTTCTTGGAATATTTATCCCACAGCCCGCGCTGCTTTTCCGCCTCCAGCATATCGAGACGGCGCAAAAGTTTGCTGATAACGCCAAAGTTGGTAAAGACGCCCCCCAGCCAGCGTTCGACAATATAGGGCATGCCGGTAGTTTTAGCGGCTTGGCGTATCGGATCATTGGCCTGCTCCTTAAGACTGGTGAATAAGACCGTACCGCCCCCTGATGTGACCTCGCGCAAAAAATTAAGAGCCGCCTCCAGTTGTTTGGCCGTTTGCTCCAAATCGATAACGTGGATGCCATGACGCACCGTATAAATAAACGGACGCATCCTGGGATGCCATTTGGCCTTTTGGTGGCCAAAATGGACGCCAGCCTTGAGCATGTCTATGAGTGAAGGAATTTGTGGCATAAAAAAATCGCTTCCTTTACGCCCGATCTATTCATCGGGCCTACTACTGCCTACCTTGGATGGTTTTCGGACAGTCCGATGGACATCGGACCAAGGATTGAAAACCAGCAAACAGTATGAGAGATAATATACACCCTTTAACGACCTGGATACCAGGCTAATTTAAGGGCAAACTTATTATAGCGGAAGTAATAATTTTGGCAAGGGTTGCTGGTTTAAGCCGAATTCTATCCGTAGTGCCCCACCTTTGATACCCGAGCATAGCTTGGCTAAACTTAGCCACTATGCACAAACTCACATACTTTGAACGACAGGTGCTGGAGAGCGGTCTCAGGGTCGGCAAGAGCGTTCGGGCCAT
>JACRFN010000097.1 GCA_016217875.1 Candidatus Kerfeldbacteria bacterium | reverse complement strand
TGGGTGCGACAAGCGCGATGGTTTCGTCTGAAGGCAGCGGTGTTGGCAGAACACGAATGTCTTCTACTTTCAGTGTGGGTTGTGTGGTGGCAATGGATGCTTTGGGTGCGACAAGCGCGATGGTTTCGTCTGAAGGCAGCGGTGTTGGCAGAACACGAATGTCTTCTACTTTCAGTGTGGGTTGTGTGGTGGCAATGGATGCTTTGGGTGCGACAAGCGCGGAAGTTTGTAGTGGGACGATGGACTCTTTAACAACTGGCATCGCGCCTCCAAAAATTTGTTCGGGCATAGGAGTTATCATGGAAACGGGCTTAGTAATACCAGCAGACGCAAATTGAGCCGGGGCAGATGCTAGTTCTTTGGTCGCGACAAGCGGCTGCGCTTGTTTTGGAGCGCCGCTAATGACACCGGCTATTCCTACAGGAGTTATGGAATGTAAATCCGGACCCATAAAACCCAAGCTGGTGACAGGTCCCGGTGTAGAAAATTCTGACATCTTTCCATTGGGCTGAATGATCTTGCAAAGCGAATTAACTCTGGATGCTACGGTAATCGATCCATTGCTCGCTATTGCCATGGGGCCCATATTTGACACCCCAGTATCAATTGTTTTCACCATTTTTATCTGGCGGTTATTAGATAAATCAAAAACCTGAATGATTCCATTGCCTTGAGAAACATAAACTTGATTTGAGTCGCTCGGATTCATCACAATATCCCTTGGATTTTCAACATGAATTTTGGTTCCAACAGTGCCTTTTGCGTAGTTAATAATCCCAACCGTATTATTGCCGTCGGTAAACACACACCTTTGGCCATCCACATCTACCACCTTTGTCGGAACCACAGCTAATCTCAGAGTCTTTGCCATTCCGTTAGCATTGACGTATTGCGTCGTCCTATCAACATTTGAGGTAATCACAGCTCCCCCATTCCGCGTTGCAGTGACCGCTGTGGGTAATCCATTCATTTCTACTGTCTTAACAGAACCGGTATTCTGATTAAATAAAACGAGGCCGCTGTCGGAAACAATAGCAATGTTGTTATTTGGAGAAACCGCAACCAAAGGCTGCGAATCCCCTAGGATACGTTCCAATGACCGGCTGGAAAATACTCTGTCGCTCAAATTGTTCCCAATCGAAGAAATTTTAACGCTTCCTCGATTTTCCACCGTGATCCTCTGCTCACCGGCGGGAACCACTGTCTGCCCGAATTTCACGGTCGAGTTACTTAATTTCTCCAAGTTGCCTGTTCTCATCGTCATTTGATCAACACTGGGAGACTCTTTGCTCACCTCTGTCGCACAATTGGCCACTACCGCCTGATAACTCGGTTTAAACTGACCTTTCGCCACACTCAACTGTTCTCCGCCAAAAACATTGGCCAAAGAATTGTCCTTTTTCATTCTGACGTACACGAGCCCTTCCAACACTCCCACTTTAACTTCCATACTTTTGGTCCCCAGCAAAAATCCGCCGTTCCCAACCGGCGCCGGCGCCCAAAAAGTCGCTTTTGCATTTCCAAAATTAGATAATGCCACTGCGCTGGATGAAGCAACAGTTGCGCTTGGGGTGGTTGAGGTGGTTGTGAGAGTACCAACTGTTACTACACTGGAAGAACTTATAGCGTCCTGAACCGGTCCCGTATTTAACGTAGTTGCGACCGTAGCCGCCGCAGGAGTAGTGCCAAAATCCCAACCGGTGGCGCTGGTGCCACTGGAGTTAGTAGCTGTTTGCCCAGGACTTGCAGTTATAAGTGTGATGATAAGATTATCGGCAGTCACTGTCCCAGAGACTGCGACTGTAGCATTGACGCTACCGGACGAAGATACCACTGAAAGCTTATTCGATGACGTACCCTGCCAAATCAAATTGGTAATAGTTTGAGTGCAGCTCGCTGGTAACGTGAATGTGTCTGCACTGCTGACAGTCTTGGTAAGACCGTAAAAAGTGTTATTGTTGCTAATGCTTTGATTAGTACCATCAAACACAATAGTACCAGTGCCCGGAGTAAATGTCCCTCCACCTGCCCAGTTACCACTCACCGTAAACGCGCCTGATGTCGCTGTTAAAATGCCACTGGTAAGAGAGACGTTACCATTTATATCCACTGCTCCGGTTAAACCGGTGAAAGTACCGCCTGAAACCGTTAGGCCTCCATTAAGAGTTTGAGTGGATGATTTTGCTAAATAACTACCACTGCTCACCGTTGTTAACCCGGTCACCGTAGTGGCAAAATCATTGGCATCATAGATACCGCCTGAAATCGTGAGTGCTCCGACAAAAGGTAAGGTAGCCCCAGCTTTAAGTGTTCCAGCGCTAACTGTGGTGAGCCCTGTGTAGGTGTTGCTTCCCGAAAGAGTCCAAGTACCTGTGCCACTCTTAGTCACGGTACCGCTGGTTGTTCCAATGACGCTGGCTAGACTGCTGGCTGTGCTCGTGCCATCCAATGTCAGCCCGTATGTTGCGCCAGTG
>JACRFN010000098.1 GCA_016217875.1 Candidatus Kerfeldbacteria bacterium | reverse complement strand
TGACCTCTCCCGATTGACCGAGGATTACCTTTACGCTATACAGGAGAGGCTAAACAACCGTCCCAGGAAATCTCTTAACTACCTAACCCCTAACCAAGCGCTGGCTCGGGAACTGGGGCACTAGATTCTAGAATTCACCCTCTTACTCTTTACTCTTACTCACAATTACCATCACCTGCCCGCCATGTTCTACATCTCCACCGTTCCAATCGTGCACCGCGCGAGCTAAGGCCGACTCTTGGTAGCGGAAACTCTCGCCCCGCTTGGTACCTGGGTCATTAGTGATGAATTCATCGCCGTCATAACCCTTTATAACCAGCATATGATACAACGGGCCAGGCCGCCTGAAATACGGGTTACCCAAAAGCCTGCCGGCCGCTGGCACCAGTACAAGCTGACCCGAAGCAACCGACAGTTTAATAACTTCAGGATCATACGGTTCGACCCGGGCAACCAGGCCGTAGTAATCTTTAAGAATACTCGCCACCTCAGCCGCGGTGGTATCTTCGTAAAATCCCCGATTCTCCTTCTGCCACTCCACCAGCTTTAGTATTTCCTGATTAGCATAAGCCGGCTCAAGCCTAAGGGTTTTATTGCCTTTAAAATACTCGCCCGCCATCACCATGCTCGCCTCTTCACAAGCCTCCTGATAAGGCAAGCTCCAATCAGCGTACGGGGCCTGCACAGTAAAAGGCACAGGCAAAACCTTAAGCCGATGCGAGGAAGGCTGGGGAGGTAAAACAATGGACGGCGGGGCCTTAGGCACAGAATCAACTGGCTGCTTAACTGACTCGCCGGCAGCCTTAATCGGCTCATTAACGGGCGCGGCCGCAGGCGACGAAGCCGGTACCTGCGAGGCCGGGACGATAGACCGTGAACTTTGGCAGGCCCAACCTACCAGGGATATACCGGCCACCAACGCTATTAAAATGACTCTTGGCCTAATATAAGACATATGACTACATGTTAGCTTAACTCTTGACTAGTTTACAATTTCACCTTATACTTAACTTCGCTTAAGTAACACACACTAAACTCTTACTCTTACTCTTACTCTTTGCTCTTACTCTCTTTTTTATGGCCCATACAAAAGCAGGCGGCTCCACAGCTCTAGGCCGCGATTCCCAATCCAAAAGACTGGGTGTTAAACTATTTGCCGGTCAGTTCGCTAAAGCAGGCATGGTGATTGTGCGGCAGCGCGGTACCAAATTCTTTCCCGGCACCGGCGTTAAGAAAGGCAGTGACGACACCTTATTCGCTTCCACAGCCGGCGTAGTGCAATTCTTCCGCAAATGGCGCCACAGTTTTAACGGCAAACTCAAACTGGCTAAGATGGTGAGAGTCGTACCGCAGGAAAAGTAAACCACATTTTGGTAAGAGTTAATGCTAATCCACCCCGTTTCAAAACGGGGTGGATTTATATAACTCAACGCCTTACTGCGCGTACCGAATACCAACCTTGTCCGATGCCTGTCTAATCCAGTCTTCCATGCGCTGTACTTTATAGATGAGTACGGTCATTTCCTGATGATAAGTATCGGCTTTCTTGGCATAGGCGTCTACTGAAGTCGTCAGTGCGTCAACGCTTTGTCGCAAACCGCCAATATCTTCCTTGGTGGCAAATACTTCGCGCTCAGCCTGTATGAGTGTCTGAATATCTTGGGAGGTAAGCATATAAAACTAGTTTAGCATACAACTCAAGTATGTCAAAATCATGCACAAATGGCGCTGTAGTTTCAACGCCCAACTCAAGCTGGCCAAGATGGTCCTAGTCGTGCCGCAGGAAAAGTAACTCATAAAAAAGAATCCCCTCCTATACTGGAGGGGATTTAATTATCGACCTGACTACGGCCTACTGCTTCATAAATCAAATGGACACAATCCATGTACTATGCCGTTTGATCGAGCACAATTCCAACCAGTTGATATAGTGCCCTGAGTACTCTCTAACATAAACTCGATGCCATAGGTAGTGTGGTTTCCACTACTTTTGTAATCATACGACGGTGATCCACTGGGACCGATCGGTACTGGGTCTAAATATATCTTAGTACAGGACGTACCACTGCTAATGAAAGCAAATACAAAGCCTAAAATTGCCCAAACGTTATAGTGCTGTTGTGATGGCGTAACGGCGAAGTTAGCTGAAGTAGTAGTATCCATAGAATTATAAGGGATATTAACAATCTTACCCCACTCTACCCTACCAAACAATTATAGTTAAATCAAATATGTGTCATCCACAACCTAGACACGTCTGAACTTGATTGACGAACATTCTCTACTGCCTCACACACGCGCCGATGAAATCGCGGAACAAAGGATGCGGGCGCAGAGGGCGGGTGGAACCCAGCCTACACGGAGCGGCGTTTTATAATATTTACCCACGTACCAGAGCCGATGGACATCGGCTCGGTGCGGGGTTCCGCTCCACGGAACCACGAATCGGAAGATGTCATGGGCGGCCTACTCCGCCGAAGTAGCTTCGGCTACGAAGGCTGGATTAGCCCGTGGAGCTTCACTTACGGTTTTCGAGGCTGTTCCTGCGACAAGAATTTTTGAATATCCGTCACTGTACCCATCAACTGCGCCGGGAAAATAATGGTGGAATTCTTCTCCACCGCTATTTCGGCCAGGGTTTGCAGGTTCCTGAGCTGTAAAGCTATGGGATGAGCCATCATGATGTCAGCCGTGTCAGCCAGTTTTTGGGCGGATAAATATTCGCCTTCGGCCGATATTATTTTGGCGCGCTTCTCCCTTTCCGCCTCAGCCTGCTTGGCAATAGCGCGTTGCATATCGTCCGGCAATTGAATATCTTTAATATCCACGCTACTCACAACCACTCCCCACTGCTCAGTATAAGAATCTAAAATTTTGGTGATTTCCTTGTTTATCGCCTCTCGCTCAGAGAGTATTTCATCCAGCTGAAATTTACCCACAATATTTCGGAGCGAGGTTTGGGCTACCTGATCTATAGCCTCACGGACGTCTTGGATGGCCACAATACTTTTTACCGGGTCAATTATTTTATAATAGGCTACGGCGGAAATATCTACCGAAACATTATCTTTGGTAATTATCTTTTGCGCCGGCACCCGTAAAGTAACCGTCCGTAAGTCAATAATCCGCAGACTTTCAATAATCGGAATTATCCAGTTTAAACCAGGCTCCTTACCGCCCACTATTCTACCAAACCTAAAAACTACGCCCCTCTGGTATTGTTGCACAATTCTAATGCCTGACAATAATATAAGTGCCGCGAGAGTTATGAAGTAAGTAGCCATAAGCATCAGTTGGTTAAGAGTCAGTTGATTATATGTTTAGTATAGATATTCCTGCCTAACTACTCTTCTCAGTACCAGCAGTACTGTTGAGTTGGGCTACGGCCGCGCCGATGAAATCGCGGAACAAGGGGTGCGGGCGCAGGGGGCGGGATTTGAATTCAGGGTGGAATTGCACACCCACGAACCAGGGGTGATCTTTCAGCTCCACTATTTCCACCAGGTGGCCGTCGGGTGAAGTGCCGGAGATAACCAAGCCGACTTTTTCCAGCTTGGACTTGTAAGCGTTGTTGAATTCATAACGATGGCGGTGACGCTCGGAAATATCGGTTTTACCATAAGCCTCATAGGCCTTGGTGCCTCGCACCACTTCACAATCCCAGGCGCCAAGCCTCATGGTCGCGCCGTAATCGCGCTTCAACAGCTTCTTTTCCTGCTCGGGCATTATATGAATTACTGGCTGTTTAGTTTTGGAATTAATCTCAGTTGAGTTGGCTTCATCCAAACCGGCTAAGTGCCGGGCGATTTCAATCGTCGCCAGCTGCATACCATAGCATAAACCCAAATATGGAATTTTTTGCTCCCGAGCGTACTGAATAGCTTGAATAATCCCCTCTACACCACGACTACCAAAACCACCCGGCACCACCAGGCCGGCCATGCCCGCCAAATGCTTGGCCGCTCCGTCGGCTTCAATCTTTTCTGAATCCACCCAGTGTAGCTCGGGCTTAACACCGTGGTACCAACCGGCATGTTTCAAAGACTCCAGGACTGAAACATAAACGTCGCCCAGTACATAGTCGCCGGTGGAAAAATACTTACCCACCACCGCGATCGGCAGAGGCGCGGCTGCCGACTTAACGGTCTCGGCCAGCTGGCGCCAATCATCCAGGTCGCGGCCTTTGGGCTTAAGGCGGAAGCGCTTGAGAATGCGGTCAGCAAAATTCTGTTCGTCAAATTTAAGCGCCACTTCATACACCGAATCAAGGTCGGGGTTGGAGATAATATCATCGCCATCCATATTGCAAAACATGGCTAAACGCTCTCGTCGCTTGCGGTCCACCGGCCGCTGAGCCCGGGCCACGATAAAATCAGGCTGAATGGCCATAGAATTCAGTAAATGAACTGAAGTCTGCACTGGCTTGGATTTCATTTCCCCCACCGTCGGCGGCGTGGGCAAATAAGCCACGTGTACATGCAACACACTATCCTTATTTCTCAACTTCATGATACGCGAAGCCTCATAGTAAAAAATGTTCTGATATTCGCCAGCCGTACCCCCCAGCTCCACCACCACGATGTCGGCCCGGGACTTGCGCCCCGCTTCCTTGATACGGTTGATGATTTCATCGCAGAGGTGAGGAATGGCTTCTACATCCTCACCCTCATAACCAAAATTACGCTCGCGCTGAATAACCGTCTGGTAAACCAATCCCATGGTGATAAAATTGTCACGGGATAGTGACAAATCCAAAAAACGCTCATAAGTGCCGATATCCTGATCAGTTTCAATACCATCATCACAAACAAACACCTCACCGTGTTCAGCGGGACGGATGGTGCCGGCGTCGACGTTAAGATAATTCTCACACTTGACCGGTACGACCCGGTAGCCCTTACTCTGCAACAACTTAGACAGGGAAGCGACCGCAATACCCTTACCGACCGATGACATTACTCCTCCGGAAACAAAGATAAATTTGGTTTTGGGCATACCCAGTATATCAACTTCGCTCAACCACCCGAAGCGCGAGCAGGTTGAACGAGTATGAAAGATTAAATGACTCTAAATAAAACATAAAGCTATGGCACATAGTGGTTGAATCAAGCGCCTGCCTGCCGACAGGCAGGCTAGCGAAGTTGTATTACTGGGCATATCGGTAGGTAAACTTGAAGATAATAATTAAGCAGTTGAAGTAAGGCGGAGAGTTATCTTAACGCTTATTTGTGGATGAAGCTTAAGCGTAACTTGGTGGTCACCTATTGCCTTAAGATGTTCGTTGATTATTATTTGGCTGGCGGTCAGGGGCAGATGCAGCTGTTCTGCCATAGTCTGCGCGGCGTCATCTGGCGTCACGGCGGCGTAAAGTTTACCAGCGGAGGAGGCCCGACAGGCTAAAGTCACTACCTTACCCCCCAGCTCCCCCGCTCTACTCTTAGCCTGTTCCAGTTCCCGCGAGCTGGAAATTTGCTTTGCTTGCGAACGTTGCGTTAAAGCCGCCAATCTCTCAGGCGTGGCGCGTACGGCCAAACCCTGCGGGAAAAGGTAATTTAGGGCATAGCCTTCTGCCACCTCCCGCACTTCATCGCGGTGGGCCACACCCGTAACCTCTTGGGTAAAAATGACTTTCATTACTTATATAGGATAGCAAAACTTTTCTCTCCCGTCGCCGGTTGGTCTTCTACTTCTAACTTATTTAACCTGCTATAGCCGGTCTGCAGCCAGGCTATGAAACGGGCTACTTGGCGCTCCTCCCCTTCTATAACCAGCCTGACCGTACCGTCAGGCTCATTGCGCACCCAACCGCCCAACCCAAGCCACCAAGCTTTAAGGCGGCAGCTGCCGCGCAAACCAACACCCTGCACTTCACCCTTAAGCCTAAGATGGCACCGTCGCCGCATACCCCGTATATCAACCCCGTAGTAGAGCCGATGTCCATCGGCTCACTACGGGACTTCGCTTCGACTGTATGATTAATACTCTGGTGTTGTTCATAGGAATGACAAGGGCGGACGAAGTGGAGCGAACGGAGGGAGCGGAGTCTGGTACGGAACGACGGTTCTCGTACCGGGTTGTATTACGGGGCATAGCCCCACTTTACCCTAACGGGCTAATAACTCCAGCGCCCGCTCTAATTGGGGATCACGGCCAGCCTCAAAATCTTCTTTACTGAGCTTTATCTCAATATCCGGCTTGATGCCGTTTTTATCAATCGAACGCCCTTTGGGTGTAAACCACTTGGCAATGGTTATTTTAACGGCCGAGCCGTCAGGGAACTCCTCCAGATCCTGCACCGAACCCTTGCCAAAAGTCTGTTCTCCGACCAAGGTGGCCCGACGCGTGTCCTGCAAAGCTCCAGCCACTATCTCAGAGGCGGAAGCCGACCCCTGATTAACCAACACGACCGTAGGTATAGCGGCCAACTCCCCCTTACCCGTACTGCGGTGCTGACGGAACTCGGGCGGGGCGAATTGTTCCTTCACAACCACGCCCTCGGCTATCCAGTGGCTAGATATTTCTATAGCCTGGTCAAGATAACCGCCTGGGTTGTTTCTTAAATCAAGCACTATACCCTGGACGCCGCGGGAGGCCAACTTTTGCCAGGCCTCGCGGAAAAGCTGGTCCGTGTTGCTGGAAAAGTGCGCCACCTTAACATAAGCGGCCTGGCCGCGGCCCGTGGGTAAAGGTTTCAGCTCCTGCTGGACTATTTCAATCTCAATGCGTTCACGCGTCAAACTAACCTCTTTAGACTCCCGCTCGCCGTTCTGCAAAACTGTCAGCTTAACCTCGGTACCGCGCTTCCCGCGAATAAGTGAGACGGCGTAATCTACCGCCATACCGCTGGTGTCAAAATTATCAATGGCTAATATTTTATCACCCGGCCTTAAACCAGCGCGCTCGGCTGGTGTATTGGGTAAGGGGGCAATTATGACTAATTGGTTGGCCCGGATGCCAATTTCCGCTCCAATGCCTTCAAACGTACCCTCCAACTCCTGGTTGAATTGTTTGGCTGTCTCCGGATTCATGAACACTGTGTAGGGGTCGCCCAAGCCCGCGACCATACCTTCCAG
>JACRFN010000094.1 GCA_016217875.1 Candidatus Kerfeldbacteria bacterium | reverse complement strand
GGTCAGACCCCAACAGGGGTATGGGGTCGCGAGACGAGTCAAAGGTTGTTATTTCGACACATGGTGCGCGGGTATTCACAGACTAGCGCAGAGGGATTTGAAGGGCGCGAGTAGAACGCGAGTCTCCGAGCGCGACGAGGGTGCCATAAAACCACTCACCTCAAAAATGGTGGGTAGTTTTGTGATTAGCTAGCAGAGGGATTCGAAGGGTGCAAGATGGGCACGCGAGCGAACGTAGTGTGGCTTAAGTTAAGTACGTCTAACTAATGTCATTTTCTAATTTGCCTAAATGACGAAATGACAAATTTCTACCCCTTTCTACCTGGTCTAATTTGTACGAATGGTACCACAGTCTTAACCTCCCCACCTGGCTCTAATTTCCGCCAAAGGCGGACAAGCGCGCCCGCCCGCCTCTGGAGGGAATAAGCGAATAGTATAAGTACATATTTAATTACGTAATTAATTACGTACCTGGAGTCCAGGCTCAGATCAGCCGAATGGCGGAGGAGCGAGGAGAAATCTCAATAGCGGTACCAAGAAAAACGCCTCATCTTTCGAAGGCGCGTTTTTCTTTTGACAATTCACACCTGACGCGCTAAGGTAGCAGCAAATTAAACTTTCAAATAGTCCACTAACAAGACACCATATAAAGGATAAGCCAATGAAAACGCGGTCTCAAGCTCTGGTTTGGGTAGTAGTGGGAGCTCAGTGGGGCGATGAAGGAAAGGGTAAGCTTGTCCACCTCCTGTCGCGTCTGTTTGCTTTGGTTGTTCGTTATCAAGGCGGCGCCAACGCCGGCCACACAGTCAAAGTCAAGCAGAATAAGTATGTTTTTCATCTCATTCCCTCGGGAATAATCCGGCGGTTTTGTCTCTGCTTGTTGGGGAATGGTACAGTGATTGATCCTGAGGTTTTGTTGGAAGAAGTGAAGAGTCTTGAGCGCCGTGGCATCTGCGTGCGCGGGCGTCTTTTGATTGCGACTGGCGCCCATCTGATTACGCCCTGGCTGCTTAAGATTGAGCAGGCTCGATCAGCATATCTTGGTAAGAGGGGCATTGGCACCACTGGCCGTGCCATTGGCCCAGCCTACGAGTACAAAATGGCACGTGTCGGTATTCGGGCCGGGGCGGTACGCTCAAGCAACCTGCTCAAACTGCTCTATAAGAGTTTGGCTGAGGCGAACCGCGAACTCCGTTCGCGTAGGCAGAAACCGGTATCAAGGTCAGAGGCGCGCAAGTTCGCCCGGGTGGCAAAAAAACTCGCGCCCTTCCTAGTAGACTGTTCCAGTTACCTCAATCAGGAGTGGCAGCGTGGTCGGAAGATACTGCTGGAAGGAGCACAGGGTGGAATGCTGGATGTTGATCATGGCACATACCCCTATGTTACTTCCTCTAGTCCGACTGCTGGCGGCGCCTGCACCGGTACTGGTTTGCCGCCCACAGCCATTTCCGGCATCCTCGGTGTCATAAAAGCCTATGCTACACGCGTCGGCGGCGGGCCGTTTGTGACCGAGATTGGTGATACGGCACTGGCCGAACGTATTCGTCAGAGTGGTGATGAGTATGGCGCTACCACCGGTCGTCCGCGGCGGGTTGGTTGGCTTGATTTGCCGCAGCTCAGGCGCACCATTGCCGTAAGCGGTATTCAGGCGCTCGCCATGACCAAAGCCGATGTGCTGGATGGTCTTGATGAGGTTTTAGTCTGCACATCGTACCGCTGTCACGGTAGGACATGGCGAGTTGCTCCTCTTGAGCTGCATGACATTCAAGCCTGTCGCCCGCAGTACAAGCGCTTCCGCGGCTGGTCTGGGGTCAGCGGTCAGACGAACTTACGTAAATTACATCCCAACTTTCGTCGTTACGTTGAGTTTGTTGCTCGTGAACTCGGCGCCCCCATAGTATTCACTTCTACTGGGGCCAAAGAACACGAAACCGTCGTTTGCCGGAGCAAGATACCGGCCAACTTTAAGCTCATCAAAGAGCTGGCTAAGTAATCCAATTAGCCGATCAATACCCAGCGTACGCCTCTGGTTTACAAGTAACAGAGGGGCGCTGGGTTATTTTATTCTATGACTTCATTTTGTGGTTGGCGCTTGTGTTATCTGCCGCACCGCTTCAACCAAGCCGGGATAGTTATAATAAGCCAAAAGTTGTTCCGGCCATTTGGCCTCGCTCAGTTTTATTACCGGCTCCACGCCGCGGCCTTCAATTGGCTGGCCGTCTTCGCGCAGGGTTACGCTATGTACCAAGAAGGCCGAATACGTTTCATTAGGGTCTAGAATTGTTTTAAACGGGAAAACGTTCTCAATCGTGCCCCAGCCGCGGGTGGTGCCGCCCATTAGCACGCCGACATTATATTTTTTAAGCGTGGCGGCCATTACTTCAGCCGAGGATTGGGT
>JACRFN010000096.1 GCA_016217875.1 Candidatus Kerfeldbacteria bacterium | reverse complement strand
TGCCAGCGGGTGTGCCGCCCGCAGCCAGGCGAATTTCTTTCTTTAAACCAGAACCAAGACCTGTAGCTAAGTTACTCGAACTTGGCCATAGGTCTTGGTTTTTGTATGGTTTGGCAGCCATTATTCTGCTTATTATCTTAGGCACGGTGACAGGCGGTATAGCTAATGACGCACCTGGGAGGCTTTTGGCGTCTATCAAGAACGCTTGGACTTTGGATGGCCACCGAGCCGGCACTGGCCCCAATGAGGTTTTGGTCTTGAATGAAGCCGGCAATATTTCAATCAAAGGTCATATTGCCACACAAGGCCAGCTCAGGTCTTTTGCCCGGGATGGCATTATGCCCATCGTGGTTTCATCCACCACTAAAGTTGAGAATTTGAATGTTGATGCGGTTGACGGGTTTTCCTCAGAGCAGTTTACCCTGGCTTTTGTCACCAAAAACGGCGCCGTCACCACCGACAACGTACAACTGCGAGGCGACGTGGCCGTGGGAGGGGTATTGGAAGTCAAAGGCGCCACCAAACTGACAGATGCTCTACTGGTGGATGGAGGTTTGGGCGTGTGGGGTGACGCTTTGTTCCACGATGACTTGGCAGTAGAGGGTAATGTTAAAGTCGACCAGGCCCTGGAAGTAGGGGGTAAGCTTGCGGCCCGCGGCGGAGTGGATACCAAAGGGGCTGACATTAGCCTGGGTACAGGGACCATTCACACCACCACGCGCCGGCTAGTGCAAAATTTGAATGCCGAGTTGTTGCAAGGCAAGGGGTTGGCTGACCTGACTTTAGATTTGGTGACTGATAACGGGGCTGTCACTGGTAATGCTATTACAGTAGGCGGGTTGACGGTTAATGGGGTCAGTGATTTGCGCGGGCCTGCTACCTTCAGCGCTACGGCGCAGTTTTTGGGCGACCTGCAGGCTTACGGCCGCACCGAGCTGTGGGGCGAAACAGTGCTCGGGAATATTCAGCAGCTGACAGTCAACGGCCCCACCCGCCTGCAGCAAACCCAGGTGCAGGGTTCATTGAACGTTTCCGGTAACGGCATTTTTAGTTCCTTGGGCGTCAGCGGTCCGCTGGGCGCCAATTCACTGTCCGGCCAGCAGCTGGCCGTAGCCCACACTGCCGTTATCGGCTCTAGCTCGGGTGATGAGTTAACAGTGAATTCCAACACCACTTTCAACGGTCCAGTTAATTTTAAAAAAGCAGTTACTGCTTCCAGCAACCTTACGGTTTTGGGCACCTTGCAAACAGCGCGTCTAGTCTCGCCCTATGCCCAAACTTTGTCCGTGGCCAAAGCAGGCGCTGACTACACTTCTATTCAGGCTGCTTTGGATTCGGTAACTTCCGCTTCAACTACCAAGCGCTATTTGGTGCGGGTTTTTCCAGGTGACTACAATGAGGCCGTCACGCTTAAGCCTTATGTAGATGTCGTGGCCGAGGCTTCGGAGGGAGTAACTACCATAAGCCAAGTTGATGCCACAGTTGTAACTGGGGCTGATAATGCCACCCTGTCTGGCTTTACGGTGGCCTTAACTGCCGACACCACCGGCAAATCAGTAGTCAATTTGGGTGCTAGTAGCGCTACTTTAGAAGACATAAAAATAACCTGGGCCCAAGACCCCGCCGCCGGGGTTATTACCGCCACTGGTGTCGCGATATCAACAGGCTCGCCTGAGCTGCGCCGTTTGAATGTTAATGACGTGGCTTATGGCCTAGTGCATAGCGGCGCCTCGGGCGTTACTACTATTCGTGATTCCCGCGTCACAGCCACGGTGCGCGATGTTGATGTCGGGCTCGCCGGCGGTACAGTGAAATCGTATTACAACAAATATTTAGGCAGCGGCACGCACTTAGTTTCAGTAGCCGGCGCCACGGTGGAATCAGACCAAGATTCTCTTTCCTCAACCTCGCTGGCTGGTACCACTACCAGCCAAACCTCCCTGGTTGGTACGCTGCAGCCTTCCACCACCCGCACTTATGATTTGGGCACGGCTTTGTCTGAGTTTAGGCAGACTTACACCCAAGGTTTGACTGTGTCAGACAATACGACATTGGGGGATGCCGGTACTGACACCGTGTTGGTGAATGCTAATGGAATTACTCTGGCCGGCTCCGCGCCGTTTATCAATGCCTCTAACTCTAGCTCTACACTCTTACTCAACACTGTTACCAACCGCCCCATCACCACCGGTACCGGCCTGGTTACCACGGGTGGCGCTCTCACCGCCACTGGTCTTATCACCGGGCAGCTAGGCTTGGCAGTCACCGGCGCCCCAGTCAGCCTGAATAACAATTCCAATTTTGACGTCAGTATAGCTACCGGTACCTCAACTGGTAACGTCGGCATCGGGAACCCTTCGGCCGGCGCTGTAACTGTTGTCTCCGGCGCAGGCGGCATCTTACTTAACGCTTCCAATAACCAACCCACCAATATCAACACCGGTACTTCCACCGGCACGGTATCTATCGGCAATGCTTTGGCTAATGTGGCCATTACCGACACTCAGTGGTCAATAACCGGCGCCGGTGCAGCCAGCTTTGTGGGCGTTGATGCCACTACCGGCTTGTTGCAAGGCACTGGCGGCTTGACTCTCACTGGCACAGTGGCCATCAACGACAACGCGGGAACTAGCACTACCTCCATTGGCGCGGGCACCACGACTGGCGCAGTCACCATCGGCGGCACCGGCACCCAGACCATATCAGTGGGCAATGGGGGAGGCGTTAAGACAGTTAACTTGGGCTCCAATAACACCACCTCAACTACTACTATCCTGTCAGGCTCAGGCGGCCTATTGATCAACGACGGCAACAGCCAGCCTACCAACCTTAACACTGGCACCAATACCGGCACAATTACCCTCGGCGGCACCGCCACGCCTGTTAACATCAACACCGCAAGTTCAGCTGCTACCAACCTTGGCACCGGCACTGGCAACGTGGGCCTTGGCAATGCCACGGGTACCGTAGGTATCACTTCCCAAAACTGGGGCGTATCCTCCTCTGGCGCCATTTCAGGACTCACTGGCTACATCCAAGCCTCAGGCAACTTTTCTATTTCCGGCACCGGCACTTTTGCCACCGGCACTGGCGCCATCTCGCTGAACGGCCCAACTACGGTTACCGGCGCTAACACTTTTGCCACCGGTACAGGTGTGGTCACCCTGAACAACGTCACCACCAACATTTCATCGGCCAATCCGGTGATAGACACTACCGAGGCGGCTTCTACCCTGAACATCAACACCGTCACCAATCGTCCGGTCACTTTCGGCAGCGGCAACGTCACCATTCCCAATTTGTACGTCACCAACTACGAACAGAATAACGGCACTTTCGCCATTATTTCCACCGTTCCCACCGGCACCATTTTTTCCGTGACTGACAACGCCATTACTACCGGCACGCTTGTTGGCCAAAATATCACGGCCAACGCCGGCAACGGCCAGACAAGCTACGGCCAGGTTATCAATCTGACCGACGCCACCTCAGGCGGCGGCGGTTATACTGCCTTGGCTA
>JACRFN010000095.1 GCA_016217875.1 Candidatus Kerfeldbacteria bacterium | reverse complement strand
CCTGGCGAACCATCACTGATTATCTCCACTGGTACAATCATGAGCGGATACATTTGGGGAAGTATTTAAAAGGACTGACACCGATGGAAAAATTACAAATCTATCAACAGAGAGTGTTACCCTTAACTGTTAACTAAAGGCTTGATTCTGTAGGAATAGTAAGTTTTCATCTAGGCCGAAATTTTTATCGGCGTGCCTACCTGGGCCCAGTTATACAGCCGTTCCATGTTCTGGTAGCTCACGTTCACGCAGCCGTGGCTTTTAGGTTTGCCGAAATCATTGTGCCAGTAAGCGCCGTGGATGTAGTAGCGGTAGCCGTTGGTGGCAAAGTGCAAGTTCCATTTGGTGTTGGGGTAGTCAAAGCCTGGGCCTTTGTAATGTACTGCCGGTATTTTGTGCAGCACACTGAATTCGCCGGTGGGCGTGGGCAGTCGTTTGACCCCACTGGAGATAGGGAACTCTTCCAGTTTTTTGCCGTCTAAATAGTAAGCCAACCGCTGGGTTTTAAGGTCAATTTTAATATCCTTAGCCAGTTTTTTGGACTCTGTATTAAGTGGGTCGTAACCAGCCCGCACCTCAGTGCCGTCTAAGTATTTATCACCGTCAGTGTCAGGATTCATCAGGTCGGTGCCCAAGGCTAGTTCCCAAGCATCAGGCAGATAATCTTTGTCACTGTCCACCTGGGCCAGTGGCAGGCCGCCGCTATGACGGGGCGAAAAACCATGCGTCACCTCGTCGCCGTCTTTATAGCCATCATCGTCAGTATCGGCTTTAAACGGATCGGTATGATAAACATTCACCTCCGCTTCGTCACTTAAGCCGTCATTATCAGAATCAAGCTCAGCCGCTTGGATTGGCCGTACTGAAATAAACATCATTAGGGCTAGACTGCCGCCGATGGTCATTAACCAATACTGGTTGATCATAATATAAGTGTAGCATAAAGTCAGCCTGTGTTATTATTAGATCATGACTTTTTACGAAGGACTTAAGCTCATTGCCAAGTTAAAACTGCCACACCCGACTTGTCAGTTTGTCAGCTTGGGCAGGGAGCTTAAGGATTTACCGCGTATTTCTGCCTACGCCGGCTGGACCATCAGGACAGCCGAGGTCAGGGGAGCGGCTTATAAAAATTTGTACGCCAATTGGCTGCCGCGCCGGCAAGTGCTGGCCACCGTGGACAAATTTCAGCGCCGACTGCGCGGCCAGAGTTATTATTTTGAGTGGGCGGTGTCCACCCGGGGCAAGTTCATAATTTACCGTTTGCGCGACCTGGCCTCAGAGGGCCGGGCCCTCTTAGCCAAGTACGGGCTAGGAGGGCGGCCTTGGCTTTTGACCGAATTAAGTAAAATGGCTACTCTAATTATATGATTCATGTGAATTCCCAGCTGACATTTTTAGTGGTTTTAAGCACTGGTAGGGCCGGTCAGATTTGGTGAAGGCCGGTTAAGTTATGGCAATAAGCTGACTATTAGGACTGGCCTTCATTAAGCGGGCCCGTTTTTTAATTTTTAATCTGATGTTTATGCGCCTCATACCAGTTAAAACCAGAGTCCTCAAGCCGCCGCGCGATGATCTGTATGGAGTCTTGGACGAGTTCTTACCCAAGCTGCAGGAGGGTGACGTACTTTGTGTGACTTCCAAGGTTTTAAGCATACATCAGGGCAGGTGTGTTGCCATCACCCCGGCGGTAAAAAAAGATGAACTGGTAAAACAGGAAGCTGAATATTACTTGCCCGGCACAACCAATCAAGCCGGCGTGCCGTTGACCATTAAGGAGCACACCTTGATTCCCTCAGCCGGTATTGACGAAAGCAATGCCGCGGGATACTACGTCTTGTGGCCGCAAGACGCCTTTGGCGCCGCGCGAGAGATTTGTCAGCGCCTCAAGCAAAAATACAGTTTGCCAAAACTGGCCGTGATTATCACTGACAGCCACACTATACCTTTGCGTTGGGGCGTGGTGGGCATATCAATCGGCTGGTGGGGATTGAATCCGTTGCGTGACTATCGGGGGTTACCTGATATCTTTGGGCGTAAGCTTACTATGACGCAATCAAACGTGGCTGATGCGCTGGCGGCGGCGGCCGTACTTATTATGGGCGAAGGAGACGAACGACAGCCACTGGTAGTGGTGAGGGACGCTAGTTTTGTCGAGTTTACCGAGCGTGATATGAGCCAAGAGTTTGTTATCGCGCCGGAATTTGATTTGTACGCGCCGCTGCTTAAAGTTTTTTACAACCACCATGTTTAAGCCACACTTCACCGCCCTGGCCGTTACCGCTATTGATGGCAAGATTGCCCGCTACCCAGGGCACCTGAGCGACTGGGCGAGCCCAGAAGATAAAGACGCCCTTCATGCTGAGCTTGACCGCAGCGATGTTGTGGTGGTTGGCCGCGCCACCTACGAGTTGGTGAAGGATCGCTTGGACAGCCGGGATTGCTTAGTCTTCACTCGTTCGGTTAAGGGCCTAGTTCGTCAAGGTGAACACTGCCTGTACTGTAATGCTGATCAGGTTAATCTGGCAGACGTCCTAGTGCAATACGGTTATAAACGAGTGGCTATCTTAGGCGGTACGCAAGTGTATAGTTGGTTCCTGAAGCATAACTTGATAGATGAGCTTTATCTCACCATTGAGCCGCTGGTGTTTGGTGCCGGCTTGCCTTTGTTCGCTACTGAGGTAGCTGACCAGCACTATGACCTCGTGGCCGTTAAGCCGCTCAACCATCGCGGCACTTTACTTATTCACTATAGAAAATCATCATATGCTAACACTTGAGAAACGTTTGGATTATCTGTTGGCTCTCTATATCGTCTCCATCGTGAGCGCCGAGCTGTTGGGTAGCAAGTTTATCAGCCTGTTAGGCGTGCCTACCTCAGTGGGGATATTGGCCCTACCCCTTACTTTCGTCATCAACGACGTAGTCAGCGAGGTAGCGGGCAAAGACCGGGCGCGCAATTTTGTGCGCAGCGGGCTTTATGTGCTTATTTTCTTGTTTGCTTTTGTTTATGTGGCGCGTGAATTGCCTCCGGCCGGATTTTTCCAGAACAACGAGGCTTATCGGGGTGTGTTTGGCAATTCGTTGCGGGTTATCTTAGGCAGTCTGACCGCCTTTGCCGTGAGCGAGTTTACGGACGTCTTCGTGTTCAATGCTATGCGGCAAAAATGGGGCCAGAAGTTTTTGTGGTTGCGTGCCAATCTCTCCAATTTCGTTGGCCAGTTTATTGACACTGCCGTTTTCATTTTCGTGGCCTTTTACCTCACCACGCCGGCTTATGACATTCCCAAAATGATAGCTATCATCGTGCCGTATTGGCTGCTTAAAATGTTCTTTTCTGTGGTGGAAACACCTTTTACTTACTGGGGGGTCCGTTGGCTGAGAGCCGGGGAGGCTAGGGCCACAAGTTAAGGCTGGCTGATGGGCCGTTTCATTTTTGGCCCTACTCTGGTAAAGTTGAAACATATGCAAGAAGCAGAACTTATTCGCAACCTCCGCGTCCTCCAAGGGAAGATCGAGGAGGCCGGGAGGTGGCT
>JACRFN010000010.1 GCA_016217875.1 Candidatus Kerfeldbacteria bacterium | reverse complement strand
GTTACCCGAGTAGTACAACTCGCTTCACTCGTTGACTACCAGGCAAGGAGCTTGTAGGAAGTATATTTGACAGTAATGGTGGGGGTGCGTGAAGCCCAGGATAGAGCATTCACCCGCCAGAAATTTTGTGGGCATGTAGCTCAGTTGGTTACCCCGAAGTAGAATTCGCTGGTGCTCATTCACTACGGGGCAGGGAGCACTTTAATAGACAGTTAATTCCACTGCTGGGCGGCTAGCTCAGCCCGGTTAGAGCATCTCACTGATAATGAGAAGGTCGATGGTTCAAATCCATCGCCGCCCACCAGTGGAATGTACTTCACTGACTTGCCCCGTAGTGAGCTTTGCTCTACTGCGGGGTAATGAAGAGGTCGATGGTTCGAGTCCATCCATGCCCACCAAAGCCCAAAATTAGGCGATAAATTTAGAATTAAATTATCACTCTATCAATGTCGTCAAAAATAGACGACCGTTCAGAATTAACGGAGGCGTAATATTTTTTCGGCAATAACAGACGCTTTATCATGGGCGTTTCTGTTTTTTGGCTAGACTTACTCTTACCTGGTTTGACTTTTCCAAATTATGGTTCGTTCGTTGTCTTTTTTACCGTGGCGAAAAAAAATGGTAATGACTTTATGATTTTTCAGCTTTAACTTATCCGCCCACTCGATAGCCACCACGGTATCGGGCCGCCCCAAATAGTCTCCCAAACCGATATTATTGAATTCTTTGGCTGCCACACGATAGCAATCCACATGGACAAATTTTTTGATTGATCTGCGTTTAGATGGATAAATTTTCATCAATACAAAAGTCGGGCTGGTGATATGTTGTTTCACTTTTAAGCCTCGGGCCAAACCCTTGAGGAAAGTAGTTTTGCCAGCGCCCAAGTCACCGACTAAACTTAAAATTTCGCCGCCCTTTAATTGTTTGGCCAGCCTGAAGCCCAAAATCATGGTTTGCCGGGCTGAGGTAGTGGAGATTGGTTTATACATAATTCTTAATTGATATTTTACCTTTTAAGTTAATTCTTGGGTAGCCGATCGGTAGTTGGGGTGAGAAAAATATTTGGTGCCATAACAAAAACTTCCCCTCAGGCCATAGACCTGGGGGGAAGTTTGGAGTTAACAGGGATTTATTGAGTAGCGCCAGTGGTTGGCTCTGGGCTAGGAACGACTGGGGCAGTGGTCGGTGGGGTTGGTTGTACCACGATAGTACTCGCCTGTTCGCGGGCGGCAGCTAAAGCTTCACGAGCAGCTTTGACCGCGGCTTGGCGTGCCTCGTTGGCTGCCTTAACAGCCGCTTTATAATCTTGATTGGCTTTCTTCACAGCCTCGGTGTAGGTTTGGGTAGCGGAGCCGATAGCTTCACGCTTGGCCTTGAGTGTGGCCAGGCGGGCTTCGGTTTTAGCTTTAGCCACTTCTCGTGCTTGCTTGGCCTGCTCGCGCACCGCTTCTAAGGCTTGTTTAGCCTTGGCTCTGGCCTCCTCCAGCGCTTTTTTAGCTTTCTCCCGAGCTGCTTCACGTTCAGCCTTAGCCTTCTCGCGCGCCGCCCCAAGGTCTGTTTGGTTGACTGACGTGTTAGTGTTATCGTTCGTATTACTGTTAGTGCTGGTGTCTTGGGCTAGAGCTGGGAGCATAGCACTTAGCAATAAGGCCGCGCCCGCGACTAGAATAGCCGTACGTTTGATGGAGTTTTGCATAGTATAATGATTAGTAGTTAGTTAGTAGTTAGTAAAAATATTTTAGTGGTTAGTCGTGCTTTAAATTATAAAGGAGAGGGTCATTTGTGTCAATTATTGACTCTTATCATTACCACAACTCCCAGTTGGCCTTAGCTTGGAGAGTAGCCCAGTTATCTTTTAGTTTACGCCCTCTAGCGGTTGTCTGGATGGCTCCGGCCAGAGCTATCATAGCGGCGTTATCGCCGGTGAATTTTAACTCGGGCAGGAATAATCTAGCGCCAGGCAGT
Organism: Candidatus Kerfeldbacteria bacterium; assembly: GCA_016217875.1. Classification (GTDB taxonomy): domain Bacteria; phylum Patescibacteriota; class Patescibacteriia; order Veblenbacterales; family UBA10138; genus JACRFN01. Next base: position 1,091 of record JACRFN010000010.1, on the reverse strand, counting down.
GATTCATTCATTCGCTGCCGCATTTGCTGGCGCAGTTCCTGGTTAGCCGAGACTCCGCCTGAGACGATAATACTTCGTGCCCGGTATTCTCTGGCCGCTTTGATGGTTTTGCCAACCAAGACGTCAATGGCGGCTTGTTGGAAAGAAGCGCAGATATTGGCCACTAGTTTCACCCTACGGGTGATCACCCGTAGGGTGGCCTCGCTCCTCGTTCCTTGATTTTCTTTTTTAAGTGTATAAAGGACGGCGGTTTTGAGTCCGGCGAAGCTGAAATTGTAGTCTCGTCTGTTAATCATAGGTCGCGGTAAAGCAAAAGCCAGCGGATTGCCCTCCTTGGCCAGTTTGGCTACCTCTGGCCCGCCCGGGTAAGGCAGGTTTAACATTTTAGCCACTTTATCAAAAGCTTCGCCAGCCGCATCGTCCAGAGTTTTGCCTAAAAGTTTCCACTGCGCCAGTGATGGCATTAAGTAAAGTTCCGTATGTCCGCCAGAGACCACCAGCGCTATAGCTGGCCAAGTATTCTTGTTCTTCGCCGTCAGCCACTGGCCACTAGACAGAAAGGGTGAGACCAAGTGGCCCGCTATATGATTAACGCCCAGTAGCGGTTTATGCCAGGCGGCCGCCAGTGCCTTGGCTGTTTCCACACCTACTTGGAGCGAGGTGATAAGCCCTGGCCCGGCCGTGACAGTAATTAAATCCAGTTGCGCCGGTTTAGTTCCGGCCTGTTTAAGAGTGCCATCAATTAGCGGCACAATGACTTCAGTATGACGCCGGGCGGCCAACTCCGGCACCACTCCGCCCCAAGGCGCGTGGAGGGTGGTTTGCGAGGCCACGGTAAAGCCGGCCAGCCGAAGTTGGCGCCGGTTGAGGTTGAGGATGGCGACTGAGGTTTCGTCGCATGATGTTTCGAGGCCCAAAATAAGCATGTCGTTTATTGAGTATAGCCGAGTTGCACAAGATGAGATACATCGTGTGCAGTCGGTATACCATAAGGGGTATCCTAACCCCTATCCCTTATGAACATCCCCGGACCCTTCTGGCCTGCCCCTCATCTGCCGGTTGACAAGCATGAGCTATGGCGCAAAACAGCC
>JACRFN010000093.1 GCA_016217875.1 Candidatus Kerfeldbacteria bacterium | reverse complement strand
AGATATGAAATTTGCGCTGGATTTTTTATGGCTTAACCAAGGGGTGGTAACTGAGGTGGTGGCCAATGTGCCGTCTCCTTCCCAAGTCAAGCCTAATCCGGCCAGAATCAGGCCCCAGGAGCCGGCCGACAGCGTGATTGAGGTACCAGCCGGCTGGGCAACCAAGCATGGAATTAGTGTGGGCTCTGTGGTTGAAGGCTTGTAAGGTTGAGTGATAAGTGATATCAGTATTGAGACTATAACCTTTTCGCGCGAAAAGGTTATAGTCCAACCAGTTGGCAACGGGCTTAGGCTTAAATGGGTACCTTAAATGAGTACCGTTGACAAATAAAGCCGCTTGGCCTATTCTGTATAGGCATTTACCGTTTAAACGGCTTTTATTTATGTCAAAAATTGCAGTTGTCCGCACCGGCGGCAAACAGTATGTGGTGCGGGAAGGCGACGTATTACGCGTGGAAAAGCTGCCTGCCCCAACCGGAGTCTTGTCTTTTGATGATGTTTTGTTGACGGCTGCGGCCGACGGCAGCTCAGTTGATTTAGGTAAGCCTAAAGTAAAGAGCAGGGTGGAAGCCAAAGTAACCAAACAAGGTCGGGCCAAAAAAGTGTTAGTCGTTCACTATAAGGCCAAGGTGCGTTATCATAAGAAATATGGTCACCGTCAGCCCTTTACCGAAGTTAAGGTGGAGAAGATTAGCTAGTTTCTGAATAAATTAATTAGACCTTAAACCTTAATCGTTCCATCTGGTTAAAGATGGAATAGAGGAAAGGATAAAAGCATGACAGACAAGTGTCCAGTGTGCGGTAACGATCCGTGCACTTGCCCTCCGGCTGGCCAATAAGGTTGACAGTAGAAAATTAAAACAATCCCCTCCGATGTACATCGGAGGGGATTGTTTTAATGACTAGAGGGATGCTATAATTCGCGCCGGCCAGTGATAGCGCTCTCCAGCGTCACTTCGTCGGCATATTCCAGGTCGGCGCCTACCGGCAGGCCGCGGGCTAAACGGGTGACTTTAATACCCAGGGGCTTTAAAAGTTTAGCTAAGTATAAGCTGGTCGTTTCCCCGTCCAAATTAGGGTTCAGGGCCAAGATTACTTCTTTAACGCCGTCGGCCTTGACTTTTCCCTCCAGCTCTTTAACCCTGAGCTTGTCAGGAGTTACGCCCTGAAGCGGGCTGACTAGGCCTGTTAGCACGTGATACAGGCCGTGGAAAGCACCAGTTTTTTCTAAGATAGGTATATTTTGGCTTTCCGCCACCACACAAAGCAGACTGCGGTCGCGTTTAGTATCGGCGCAAATGGAGCAGGGATTAAGGTCGGTAAAGCGGCCGCAGCCTGAACAAGTAACTAATTCCTCTTTCACCTGCTTAAGGCTGTCGGCTAAAGTCGATAGAGCCTCTTTGGGTTGTTTGAGCAGGTAATAAACCAGGCGTTCGGCGGTTTTAGGGCCGACACCAGGCAGTTTGGCGAATTCCTGGAGCAGTCTTTCCAGCGCGTGAGGAGTGGGGGACATAGCATTACTAACTATAGCGAAAGTGGGCGTCGGCGGGAAGCGTTTCGTCTCCGACACACGTTTTTGTTTGACAACGGTGACGATTTACCGTAAGTTAGGACAAACTCAATTACAACATTGCTCGTTTCAAGGAAGAAAGAAAGCGAGGGCGTCAATGGAATCATTTCCGAGAATTTTAGTATTCGCGTCTGGCGAGCCAGAGCCTGACAAGGGCGGCAGCGGGTTTGAAAATTTGGTCAATGAGAGCCAGCGCATCTGTGGTTTGCTCAAAGCCGATATAGTCGGCGTAGTGTCAAACCACCCGCGAGGTGGCGTTTACACCAAAGCCCTGAAACTCAACGTGCCATTTTTTCATGCCAGCCCCAAAACAGCCGGCGAGTACCTGGAATTGGCGGCGAAAACTGGAGCCGAATGGTTCATGCTTTCTGGTTGGCTTAAGCCAGTTATTGGGTTGCCGGTAAAGCGGACTGTAAACATTCACCCTGGTCCGGCACCAGAGTTTGGCGGCAAAGGTATGTATGGGCATCACGTGCACGAGGCCGTGCTGGCAGCTTATCATCGCCGGGAAATCACCCACTCGGCCGTGACAATGCATTTTGTCACCAAGGAATATGATAAGGGCCCAATATTCCTCAAGCAGTGTGTGCCAATATTACCTGATGATACGGCCGAAACTCTGGGCAAACGGGTGAACGAGGTTGAGCACGAAGTACAGCCTATGGTCACCAGTATGGTTGTGAACGGCGAAATTCAATGCCTAAGGCTCGACTCTGGTGAGTACCGCGTTAAAGCCCCAGGTTGGTGGTTACGCAACTTCGTGCCGCCGGAATGGCGTTATTAAGCCAAGTGTGGCGAAAACAGACGGCCCGTTGCGACAGAATGTACGCAACGGGTCTCTTATTTATAGGTTAAGTTGATTACTTCAAGCCCGGCAGACTTACCCCGCTGGCTCGCACTTTTTCGGCCATGGCTTTT
>JACRFN010000009.1 GCA_016217875.1 Candidatus Kerfeldbacteria bacterium | reverse complement strand
TCAAAAGAGAGCCACGCATCGCGACGAATTCTTTTCGTCTTGTGCTTGGAAACGTTAATAGCAAAGCAACCCTCACCTTCAGTGAGTCCCACAATGTACCACGGGTTGAGCTTCTTAACACCCATAGAGAGGAAAGTTTTAGGCCTTCCCCCGCCGCTGGCGGGGTACTATGCCCTCTGCAGACTTCTGCAATCTTCTCGTTGTTAGTTCACACCAACAACTACCTGTGATTATAACACACAGGACAACTGCAGATCTCCCTTCGTCACCAAAGATTCTTGTTCCACCATCACGACACCACTTACTCTTAAAGTGCTAAAGGTAGCCGCTTCTCCATTTGTACGTAGGATCGCGGACTTTAAGAGCCGTTTAAAGTTCCTGCTGGCGGATGCTACTTTCACCCTCTTCCTCCAACGTCACCATCGGAGAATGTGATTTCGCTTTAGGACACTACCTTAGTCCTAGAAAGGACTTTCACCTTCTAAAATCTTTGGCGGGAAGGCGCAATTTAATTTGTACAAGACCCGAGAACGTATTCACCGCACCATGGCTGATGCGCGGTTACTAGCGATTTCGACTTCATGAGGTCGAATTGCAGACCTCAATCTGAACTGGCCCCGCGTTTTAAGATTAGCCAAACCTTACGGTTAAGCATCCTATTGTCGCGAGGATTGTAGCATGTGTGTGGCCCCCGGCATAAGGGCCGTACTGACTTGACGTCATCCCCACCTTCCTCCACGTTGCCGCGGCAGTTTCCCGATAGTGATACAAATCAGGATAGGGGTTGCGCTCGTTAACGGAATTAACCGTACATCTCACGACACGAGCTGACGACAGCTATGTAACACCTGTGCAAGCTTCCGCCTAAGGCGGATCGGTCCGGTTTCCCTTCCCTACCACTTGCATGTCAAGCCGGGGTGAGGTTCTTCGGTTATTATCGAATTAAACCACATGCTCCACCGCTTGTGCGGGTCCCCGTCAATTCCTTTGAGTTTTAGCCTTGCGGCCGTACTTCCCAGGCGGTCCGCTTAACGCGTTAGCTTCGACCGTCACCCGCCACAATTTTCGCCCCAACTAACAAAATAGTGCTAATTTTAGAGATTTGTCTTAATTAACAACCGCGGCGCGCCCCGCAGGTGCGGGGGCCCTATTCGGGCCAGCGCCGCCATTGAAATTTCTGTGCGAAAACTGAGGTGGGCGACGATCCAGCGGACATCGTTTACGGCGTGGACTACACGGGTATCTAATCCGTTTCGCTCCCCACGCTTTCGTATCTCAGCGTCAGATTACAGCTAGGAAGTTGCCTTCGCCTTTGGTGTTCCCGACGATCTCAACGGATTTCACCCCTACACCGTCGGTTCCACTTCCCCCTCTGTACCTCTAAGTCGGCCAGTATTTCCTGCTGAACATAAGTTGAGCTTATGGATTTAACAGAAAACTTAACCAACCGCCTACACACGCTTTACGCCTAATAAATCCGGGTAACGCTCGCCCTCTACGTTTTACCGCTGCTGCTGGCACGTAGTTTGCCAGGGCTTCATCCTGCTCGCGCACAGCGCGCGCACAGCTACACCGGCTTCCAACCTCCGGCTGCCAGCCATGCAAGAAAATTTCTCGCAAGCTGGGAGCCGGAAGCTGTTTGCCGTTAGCTATGCTTGTGCTGCGCACAAGCATTAAGAGGTTTACGATCCGAAAACCTTCATCCCTCACGCGGTGTCGCTGCATCAGACTTTCGTCCATTGTGCAAGATTCCCGATTGCTGCCGCCCGTAGGCGTAAGGGCCGTGTCTCAGTCCCCTTCTGCCCGACCGTCCTATTAAGACCGGGTACCCGTCATCGCCTTGGTAGGCCGTTACCCCACCAACTAGCTGATAGGCCGCGAGCTCATCCCTGGGCGCCCCGCCAAAGGCGGGACTTTAGAAGATAGACGCTGGAAACTGGAAGCTAGATCAACCCTCTACCATCAAGTCTCAAAATCCAGCTTCTAGCCTCTAGCGTCTATCTTCGTTACGGAGTATTACCCCCGCTTTCGCGGGGCTATGCTCCTCCCGGGGGTAGATTCTCACGTGTTACTCAGCCGTTCGCCGCTCCC
>JACRFN010000092.1 GCA_016217875.1 Candidatus Kerfeldbacteria bacterium | reverse complement strand
GACCAAAGTTCAAAGGCCACTTTCCAAAAGACAAGCGACCGAAGTCCAAAGTCCTCACTACCGAGAGAAGACAAGACCGCCAGAATACTTGACAAACGCAATGCCGAGAACGCCCCTGAAGTCGAACTTCGCCCCGCCATCATTGGCCCACAGATAGAGCGACCGCTCAGGCTGCCGCCATTGAACCGCACTCATATCATACCCAGGGGTATGAAAGTGGGGCATCATCGAGTCAGTGTACGTTGCAGCTCCCGTGAGCGTTTCCAAGGGGCCAGCGATGCTTAAGTGTTCTGGCAGACTGGTTTCCTGCTCCCGCTGCGCCAAGACCGAGAAGCCCTGAAGCGGATTCGGGAAGTAGATGACGACCTGCGAACCTTGCTTGGCCCGCTCGACAATTCGCTCGTGGCGCATTCCAGAGATGGTAGTAACCTCTCCCTTGAGCATGCTTTTACGGTAATTGGTGAACGGACGGCCAGAAAACTCTTTCTGGTACGCACGCTCGGCTGCGACGAGCAGGATGTTCTCGATGGTTTCGCCGTAGTCAGCGATGGTCAGCTTCGGGATATAGAGCGGGTAGTATACCCCTTTGAGCAGTGGGCGTAAGAATTCCGATGCCTGCAACTCGGCGATAAGGGCCTTGGCCTGGGCTTCAAAATCAACCGCCTGAATGTCAGGCGTGATGTTGAAAGCCTCGGCCATACGCACTAACCGTGTGAGGTAATCGAGCTTCGGCTGTTTAAGGCCAAAGCTACGGTCAGGGTCGCAGTGTGAGTATTGCAAGATGGGCAGCGGGATGCGGCGACCATTCTTGTCGAAGAATTTGAGAATCGCATCCGTCAGCACTACGTCTTTCTCGCCGCGGAGTACGGCATCAACAGCTTCCTCGCCGCCGACGATATTGAACAGGGCTTCAATCTGCCCTTGGGTGTACTTTGCATATTTCATTGTTAACTCCTTTCGAGCTGAAAGCCCGATTTTTGTTTTACCTCTGCCCGAGGTGCGGGGTCTTTTCTTTTATTTTTGAAAAGACATAACATATTAGTGTAGCATACCTTGACCAATCTGTCAATGCCGAGGTACGGCATTAAAAACCCGCCAGCTTACCAAAACGGCTGGTGGAAATTATGGCCTTGGGTAAAACGAAAATTTAGTTTGTAGCGCGGGTGATATTGGACTGATGAGCCGCCAGCCTCTTTTGTACTTCACTCACTACCTTCTTTAAATCCACAATCTCTTGGATGCCGTTTTCCATATCACGCACGATAATAGTACCGTCCATCAATTCTTTCTGACCCAAAACCAGGGCAAACTTTACACCTAAGCGATTCGCTATTTCCAGCTGATGCTTCAAGCCGTCTTTGGTAAAACTTTCGGTTACGCGTACGCCCTGGCGCCGCAATTCCTCAAACAGGCGCAGGGCTTTCTTGCGCGGCGCTTCGCCCAAACTGGCTAAGAAAAGGTCCGGGGCGGGAGGAGCCGGCACTTCAATCTCGCGGCCTTTCAATTCGGAAACTATTCTCTCCAGTCCCGCGGCAAAACCAACGGCTGGGGTGGGCTGGCCGCCCAAATCACTAATCAAATTGTCATAACGGCCGCCGCCACCCAAGGCCGAGCGGCTGCCTTCTTGTCCCCACAACTCAAACACCGTCCGAGTGTAATAATCCAAACCGCGGACCAAATAAGGATTAAGTTGGTAAGCCAGCTCGACCTCGTCTAAATGCTCCAGCAATCTGACAAAGTGCGCCTTACAAATCTCGCATAAATAATCCACCATTTGCGGCGCATTGGCTTTAAGCTCTTGGCAGCTCTCTTCCTTGCAATCGAGTAGACGCAAAGGATTGCGCTGTAGACGCTTCTTACATTCCTCGCACATGACAGACCTCTTGGTGCGATAATAATCCTGCAACTGTTGACGGTACACTGCCCGGCAAGTGGGACAACCCACACTGTTAATCTGCACATTAACCGGCAATTGTAAAGACTCAAATAAACCGGCAGCTAGGATAATAAGCTGGCTATCAGCTACGGCGGCCGCCTCGCCCATAATCTCAAAATCAAACTGCCAAAATTGCCTGAGCCGCCCTGATTGCGGACGCTCGTGGCGGAAAGTAGGACCCAGCGCGTAAAGCTTAACCGGTTGGGGCAGCGAAAGCATGCCATGTTCAATGTAAGCCCGGGCCAAGCCAGCCGTATACTCCGGCCGCAACGAAAGATGATCATCTGACTGATCGACAAAGGAAAACATTTCCTTTTCCACGATATCAGTTGTGGCACCGATGGCCCGGGTGAACAAATTGGTCTTTTCTACCACTGGGGTCTCCAAGCGTTCAAAACTATAGGCCCGGGCTTGGGCTTCCACTTTCTGCCAAATAAAATTCCACCAACGCCATTCGGGCGGCAGAATATCGCGCATGCCGCGCACCAATTGAGGTGGTATAATTCTCTTGACTTTGGCCACGGCCGGCTGAACAGACGACGTAGCTTTATCCACATTACTCGGCATATATTATTTATAGAGAAAACTAAGGGGTGACTGGTTGCCCACGAAACACTGTCCAACGCTCAAAGGGCCAAGCGCGGAGCCAGGTACGACCGACAATCTCGCGCGCGGTGATAGGACCAAAGCTGCGGGAATCAAGACTCGAACCGCGATTGTCACCCAAGACATAGTATTGATCAGCGCCTAAACGAACATCAACTTCACCTCTGGTACGCACCCACTCTCCTAAATAAGGTTCATTTAACAATTGCGGCTCTGCCTGATTTTGACCTATAAATACCTGGCCGCCGCGGACGACTAAACGCTCTCCTGGCAAGGCCACCAGACGTTTAATAAAGAATTCACTGCGGTTGCGGGGGTAACGAATAACCATGACGTCAGCCCTCGAAGGAGGACTAAAGCGGTAACTAATTTCATCAATTAACAAATAATCGTGATCGTAAAAACTAGGCTCCATTGAGGCACCTTTGACATAAAACGGCTGAACCAAAAAATAACGAATGGGTAAGATAATGGCCAGGGCCACTAAAGTCACCTTGATGATTTCCCAAAAGAAGACCCCTAACCCACTTAAATAAGACAACATGAAGTAATAACTCCCCCGCCAACATTTAGCGCCAAGAACGAATTTGGTGGATGATGTCCCGATGTACATCGGGACGACCTCTGCGACCCGCCTGCCCCGCTTAGCGGGGCCTACCAAAGTATGGTGGACCCGAGAGGTCTCGAACCTCTGACCTTTCGGATGTGAACCGAACGCTCTACCACTGAGCTACGGGTCCAAATACGGCGGGCAGATGTGAACGCAGCGCTCCCTGTCCCGCTTAGCGGGATAACCTCAGCCCGAGGCTGATCCGCTTCCCTCGGCCCGCCGACTGGCGGAGCCTCGCCTTTGGCGGGGCGTGCTGGCGGAAGCTGAGCTAATCATCCTAAAACTTCTCAGCACTTAAAATTATGTGGCTAATCTTAATACTTAAAAACGCACGATTGACGGCCAAACAGAGCGGATGGTACCATTTCCTTCGCTACTTGTAAAGCCCACTATGCCTACGCCGCCTCCCTTGACGACGCTGCCTTCTTTTACTACGCCCCGCAACCCGAGACGCGGAAAGTTTTGGTTGTACTTCCTTCTCTTGATTATACTGTCCTGGGTTATCTGGCTATCACGCCAGCCGCAGGTACAGGCTACCATTATCGAATGGCCGAGTCACTCCCTTTGGGAAAACGTCAAGCGGCTAGTCAGCGGCGGGGACAAGCTGCTCCAGGGTGAAGCCGATGGTCGGATAAATTTCCTTCTCCTGGGTCAGGGGGGCTTAGGACATGACGGGCCTTTCCTTACTGACACTATAGTCATGGCTAGCCTTAAACCAGCCACCAACCAAGTAGCTCTACTATCCATCCCCCGCGATCTGGTAGTACCCATACCAGGCGCTGGCGCACGCCGCATCAACAACGCCAACGCCATCGGGGAAGAAAGGGCATCGGGCAGCGGACCGGCCTTGGCCAGTCAGGTAGTGAGTGATGTTCTGGGCCTGCCTATCCATTACTATGTACGACTTGACTTTGACGGCTTCGCTAAGATGGTTGACGATCTGGGCGGCGTACCGATCAATATTAAAGAAGGCTTTACCGACACAAAATACCCCACCGACAGTGACGGCTACACCAGCGTCAGCTTTAAGCCCGGTTTCCAGGTTTTGTCAGGGGCGCGGGCCTTGGAATTTGTTCGTTCTCGTCACGGCTCCAACGGTCAAGGCTCTGATTTTGCCAGAGGCCGGCGGCAGCAACAGCTCTTAATGGCGCTTAAAGACAAGCTTCTCTCGCCGGCTACTTTCCTGAATCCCAAATCGGTTCTGCGCCTTTATCGCACCTTCACGCAAAGCATAAAAACTAACCTCACGGCCCAAGACGCCGTTCATCTAGCGGGCCTCCTGCGCCATATTAAGCCGAGCGATGTGGTAACGCGGTCTTTTGACACCACACCCCGTGGACTGTTGCATGAAATTATCGGCGCTGACGGGGCTTACTTGTTGGTCGCCAATGTGTCAGATTACAGCCAACTCAAACAAGCCGCCGAGAGCGTGCTAGAAGTGAGCCCGATAGAAGCCGAAGCGGCCCGCTTAATCATAGAAAACGGTACGGCGACTGTCGGCCTAGCCGAGGCCGTAAATGAGAGCTTAAGCCAACAGGGATTTACGGTCACAAGTTTCGGCAACGCCCCGCATAATAACTTCCGTCGCACTATCATCTACGATTATTCTAATGGTCGCCAACCTAATACTCGCGCCATGTTGGAAACCCTATTCCGCACCACCGCTGTCAGCCTAGAGAGAACGGCCGCGAATACTGAACCAGATTTTAGAATCATTGTGGGTAGCGACTATCAGATCACTAATCCCTAAGTTATGACCCCCTTTAAATCGGCGCCAACCGAGCCGATAAAAACCAAAGAAATTCCCCGGCGGCTTAAGCTGGGAGCCACGGTGGCTCTGATTGGCCGCGCCAACGTGGGCAAGTCATCTCTTTTCAACCGCCTGCTGGGACGATCCCAGGCCATAGTGTCGGCGGAAAGCGGCACGACCCGAGACCGCAATACGGCGTCCTTGAGCTGGCGGGGTATAAATTTCTGGCTCATGGATACCGGCGGGCTTGATCCAACCAAAGATGATGCGGCCGGTCAAGCCAGCCTGCGTGAAGCCAAACGCGCCATTCAAGAAGCGCAAGTTATAATCTTTGTAATTGATAATCAAACGGGCCTCACTGCCGCAGACAGAATTTTCAGCCGCCTGCTGCGACAGAAAAGATCACGCACTGTTTTGGCTATAAATAAAGTTGACCACCCCAGCCAGCGAACAGACTTCAATCCAGCGGTCCTGGGCCTACCGGAAGTAATTTTGGTCTCAGCCAAAAACGGCACGGGCACGGGCGATCTACTGGATGCCATTACCTCTAAGCTCTCACCCGCCCCCCAGCCTGCCGCCAGCCCCCTATCGCTTGGCCTTAGCCTGCTCGGCCGCACCAACGTGGGTAAATCGTCAATTTTTAATAAATTGTTGGGCGAAGAACGAAGTATCGTCTTGTCCACGCCTCATACCACACGCGACAAACAACACGACTATTTGGAACACGAGGGCGTCATGATTGAACTCATTGATACGGCCGGCATCAGACGCCAACTCAGCGGGGCCCCCTTGATTGAGCAACAGAGCGTGCGACAGAGTCTGGCTGCCCTCCAGCAAACCGACGTGGCCCTCTTGGTGCTGGACGGAGCGGGCGACTTAAGTTGGCAAGATCAGCGCCTGGGGGGGCTGGTAGCCGAAGCCGGTTGCGGTGCCCTGATCCTTGTCAATAAAGCTGATCTCGTCAAGCAAACGGACCGAAGCGTTAAAGTACGCCAGGTGGCTCGTTGGCTACCTATGTTGGCCTGGGCTGATCTTCTTTGGATATCGGCCAAGAGCGGAGAAAACATTAATCTCATTATCCCACGCGCCCGGGCCGTGGCTCAAGCCAGACAGTTGCAGTTGACGCATCAAGATACGGAAAAATTTATGGCTTGGCTTAAAAGAACTAAAACTACGGCTCACTTACCGCTGATCAGCCTTGAACAGACCAGCACCAAGCCGCCGCGCTTCAGACTGCTCGCTAAAACCAAGGAACGGCTGCCGGCGGCTATTGGCGATTGGGTGGCCCGGGAGCTTAGACGGCGATTCAAATTTAACGGCAGCCCGCTCAGAGTGACCATTCAAGGGGTGCGCAAAATATAACTGAACCAGTTATACTAAAACCAGGATTATCTCCTCTATGAAACTTATTGTCGGCTTGGGCAATCCGGGGCCAGACTACGAGGCCACCAGACACAACCTCGGGTTTATGGTCGTGGATGAATTGGCGCGGGAGCACGGCGGCACTTGGCAAAAATTCTCGTCGCAGTCTGCGACGTGCAAGCTTAAAATAAAAGGCATGCCAGTAGTATTACTCAAGCCGCAAACTTTTATGAATGAATCTGGCCTAAGCGTACGTGAGGCCAAGCATTTTTATAAAGTCGCCATGGAAGATATTTGGCTGGTGCATGACGATCTGGATTTGGAATTCCCCAGAATCAAGCTAGACGACAATTCCACCGCCGCCGGACATCGCGGCGTGCAAAGCGTTATTGACCAGCTGAACAACCAGGCGTTTAAACGTTTCCGGCTGGGCTTGGGCCGACCGCCCGACTCAAAGCCAGCCGAGACTTTTGTACTGGAGCCCTTCTCTCCTGCCGAACAAGGCCAACTGAAAGCATTTACCAAAGTCGTCACTGATGTTATCGCCTCAGCTCTTAAGCAAGGTTTTGACCTAACACGCGCTGAACTAAATACCAAACGTCGTTTGTCTGCTTAAAACAAAACCCCGATCTTGCGTCGGGGCAGCTAGCCGGTAGATTTCGTTCTCAAGCCTACTTACCAGTGTTAGTGTCAGTCCTGATTTACACCAGGACCCACCCTAGCTTTGCAGGAAAACTCTCGTTAAGGAGGGGTCACAAGAGTTAACCACTGGCAAGTAGACCTCAAAACGAAACCGTCTAAATGAAACGAACTAACTTGTGAGCACACCTATCTTAACGCCAACCCCCCAAGTTGTCAAGGCGGGGGCACTTAAGGTATTGGCCTCCGCCGGCCTGCAAAAATACCTCCAGCGCCCGAGCCGAGGCCTGGCTCTGTCAAGTAATCTAACCACCCAGGCTTACCTGCTGGCCCACCTGCCGGCCTCTGAGATGACGGGCGGGGTGGTTTGGTTTCTGCCCTCAAACCACGATTTCAGCCGAGCCTGTTTATTAGCCCAATTCTTCTGGCCGTCTCAGGCGCCAGCCTTAAAACTGTCAAATTTCCCGGAAGACCTATCTGACTGGTTCACTAATAATCAAACCAATACGGCTAAGGTACTGCTCGTGGCTCAGGCTCACCTGACGCTGGCTCTGCCTAAGCCTGCCACGGTAAAACGACGCACCCTTTGCCTACAAGCCGGTCAAGAGCTAAGGCCCCTTGATCTCTTGCGCGCCCTGGAGGGGGCCGGTTTTGAACCTGGTCCTTTGCCCGACGCTGGAGGTTGGTTTATAAAACAAGGCGGTTCAGTCACCGTAGCCTCCAGTACTGGAACCTGGCGCTTGCAATGGAACGGCAATACAATCGAGCGACTCGAAGCGCTTAATTTGGCCACCGGCCAAGCGGAACCGGTGGTAAAAAGCATTACTCTGCCGCCGCGGCGCCTGGCGCCTGACCAGGACACAACCTTGACCGACTATTTAGCCCTAGCTTCGCCTACGCTCATCGGCCAGCCGAAGGAATTAAAAAAAATAAAAGGCAAATCATATCCACTCGACCCGCTCCAAGCCGACCCGCTCTTGGCTAGCCTGCCGCTCTTTGGTCGTCAATGGCCTTTATTAGCCAAGTACCTAACCGAAGGCTTAGCCGCGGGCGAGCGAATAAACATACTGAGCAGTGAACCACAAACCATAAAATATGAATTGAAAAAGCACGGGCTGGAACCAAAAATTACGGAAGTCGGTGAAAGACTGTCGGCTGAACTGGAAGGCTTTGACGACCGAGCAGGCCGAGTAATTTGGCTAACTGATCGTGAAATATTAGGCCTTAAGCGCCGCCGACCGACTAGGGCCCTGGCTTCCTTTGAACGTCTGACGGCGGGCGACTACTTGGTCCATATCGACCATGGCATAGGCCGATTTGTAGGGTTAGTTGACCAAACCATAGACGAGGTCAACCGCGACTATTTTTTGGTGGAGTATGCCGAGGGCGATAAACTCTTTGTGCCGATTGAACATACTGATCGCTTATCGCGTTACCTGGGCGGCCCCCACCCCAAATTGGAGCGTCTGCACAGCGCTAGTTGGTTCCAGATAACCAAAAAAGTTAAGGTTGAAACGGCCAGGCTGGCGAGCGAGCTTCTGGCCACTTATGCTCGTCGGGCCGGCAGTCAAGTGGCGCCGTGGCAGCATTTTACCGAGGAGGCTCCGGTGGCCAGCAGTTTTCCTTGGCCGCTGACACCCGATCAGCTCAAGGCCTGGGCCGAAATATCAGCCGACCTTGATCAAACCAAGCCCATGGACCGCTTGGTTTGCGGTGATGTCGGTTTTGGTAAAACCGAACTGGCGGTCCGGGCCGCCTGGCGCGGTATCCTCAACCACTACCAAGTAGCCCTACTGGCACCAACTACTATTCTGGCCCAACAACACTATGATACCTTTCATAACCGCCTGAGCCCTTGGGGCGTACGTTTGTCTTTGATTTCGCGAGCGGTCAAGGCCACGGAGGTGCGCCGTCTGCTGGCCGATCTCGCCTCAGGCCAGATAGACCTAATCATCGGCACCCACCGCCTGCTGGCCAAAGACGTACATTTCCGTAACCTCGGCCTGTTGGTGATTGACGAAGAGCAACGTTTCGGAGTCAAACAAAAAGAAGAGCTTAAGGCCATCAAACCAGCACTCCACGTACTCCAGCTCTCGGCCACGCCCATCCCCCGCACCCTGAACCTGTCAGTCTCTAATCTTAGAGACTTGTCAATTATCACCACGCCTCCGGCTAGCCGGCGCGCCGTGGTCACTCAATTTTGCCAGTTGGATGAGTCTGTCATTAGCCAAGCCATTAATCAAGAGCTGGGGCGAAGCGGGCAAATTTACTATTTGGTGCCTCATATCAGCGACTTGGCGACTGTAGCCGCCAGGCTGCATCGTCTGGTTCCCCAAGCTAGTCTGGGGATTATCCACGGCCGTCTTCCACCTCAAGCCGTCAGTGCCACCATGCATCGCTTTGATGAAGGCCAAATTAATATTCTGCTGGCCACCACTATTATTGAAAACGGGCTGGATTTGCCCAATGTCAACACTCTGCTGGTGGAGGGAGCCGAGCGTTTTGGTTTAGCCGATCTTTATCAGCTGCGCGGGCGAGTGGGGCGAGGAGAAGTGCAGGCCTATGCTTATTTCCTGCTGGGGGATCAACAAACTGCGGCGGCGGGTAAACGACTGGAGGCTTTGGCTCAAGCCAACGAGCTGGGCCAGGGTTTGACCTTAGCACTTAAAGACCTTGAACTACGGGGTGCCGGGGCCATACTGGGCCGCGAACAGCATGGCCAAGTGTCGGCGGTGGGCCTGCATCTCTACGGACAGCTGCTAGCTCAAGCCATAGAAGATCTTAAAACCGGCGAACCAGCTCCCACTATTCCCGAAGTGCTGCTGCGGCTACCGCTGGAGGGACGACTGGCGGCCGAACTTATCCCAGCTGAACCTGACAGGATTCAAATCTACCAACGCCTGGCGGCCATGCGCGAGCCGGCTGAGCTTGAACCCGCGGCCCAAGAGATAATCGGCCGACCTTTAGGTGACGAGCCGGCTGATCGGCTGTTCAAAAACCTGCTGACCTTACTGGAATTAAAACTTTTGGCTGAAGGCGCCCGCCTAAGTGAAATATCATGCCAAACGCGTCAGGCGCTGGGCCGTTTCAGCCTACGCTTCCTTGAAGCGCCGACTGAAGAAATCAAACAACGACTGACCAATTTCGACCCGCGCTGGCATAAAGTGGAGTCAGTTTGGCAGGCGGAACATCCGCTGGCCGGAGGCTGCTGGATACCCTGGCTTAAAGAGAGCCTGCGCTTATTAGGCAAATAACCTCATGTCTACTGAAAAACAACCACGGCCCGCTTTTTGAGAAACGTTTAGCTCAGTCATTTAAGCGGCCTGATTTTGATCTTGGTTGAATAAGCTGCCTTGTAATAACTCCGCCTCAACGCGCCGGTAATTATCCTGACCGTAGTATTGAAGAATATCTTTATTTGGCTTAAGACCCAGTTCAAGATTCATCTTTACTGTAGCCACCAGTGCCGCCTGTTTCTTTTCCTGTTTAAGCCTTACTTCGGCGGCTTGTTGAGCTGCCAACTCATCAGGCAATACCGGCTCAGGCCACTCGCCGGAGTCCGGAGGCTCAGAATAAAACCTGTCCATCATTTGTCTGGCTGGTCCCATAAACTAAACATTCAATAATAGGTGGGTTATAGACATAGTGCCTGCTTCAACTTAATATACATACTATCATATCAAAGCTATGCCCAGTAATACAATCCCGTATAACAATGCCAAGCCTTGTGTGCGGGGCTCCACTCACTTAATTCGTTCCGCTTCTGGCCTCAAACACGGGGCGAAGCGAAGTCCGGTAGTGAGCCGATGTCCATCGGCTCTACTACTGGGATTGATATACTGGGTATGCCCCGTAATACAACTTCGCTGGCGCTAGCACCAACCACCGCGTTCCATAACTTTATGTTTAGGTTAGAGCTGTTTAATTCTTATTACTTGTTTAACCACGTCCGCGCCGAGGTGGTTG
>JACRFN010000091.1 GCA_016217875.1 Candidatus Kerfeldbacteria bacterium | reverse complement strand
TTTAGGCGAGAGCCCCTGGACGCCTATACCGGATCAGGTCTCTAATAAAGTGAGATTAAAAATCGTGGACTTAGATAAGCCCACAGAGACTTTTGATGAATCCAACGAGGACTTCTCCATCATCGGCGGGTTTAGTTTTACTGACCCGGCATCCCCAGACTCTTTTCCGCGGGGAGGAGAGGTCTTCCATGTCTCAAGCACCACGCCTTCCTTAACCGTCAAATGGAATACCTCAGGCACCAATATCTCGCAGGTAAAATTAGAATACTGGAATAAAAATGATAATGCTGGCGCAGGCGGCTGGCGCACCATCAAGAATAATATCCCCAATAATAACCACGGCTCAGGCTCAAGCAATCTCAACTCCTATATCTGGGATATGTCTTCTCCTGAACCTATCCCTCTAGACTTAGCTGCCACTAATATCAAGTTTAACATTACCTCCAGTGTTCCTGACCAGCCAGATACTGCCTTACCATCTCCGGCCTTTGTTATCTGCGGCGATGTCAGGCTTACTGCCCCTATCCAGAATGCCCTCTGGTCGGCTGATGGCGCCACTGCCAACACTATTGCCTGGAATGTCTTTGGCAAGGTAGACAATGTCAGAATACTCTACTCCCGCTTAAGCGACTTCACTGACCCTGCCAACTACTCTGAAATAGCCGCTTCTACCTCAGCTGAAGCTGGCGACCCTCTATCCAATAAAGGCGCTTATCCCTGGACTATCCCCACTGACCCGGCTACTGGCGATTACATCACCAGGGTGGATGCTGCTCAGATCTCTAAGATAAAAATAGAGGATATAGATTCCACCTTTAAGACCTGGGTCTATTATACCTCCAATGATTTTATTGTTAAGGGCAACTTAAGAATAATTGCTCCTGCTTCTGCCACTTTGGCTGCAGGCCTTGACTGCGCCCAGTATTACACCATTACCTGGGAAAGAGACGGCCGCATCAATGCCGTAAACATCAAATACGCTACTGACGGGGTTAACTATACTAATGTTATTGAATCTGGCCGCACCTTTGCCAATGACTCTGACTTGCAGCGCTCTACTACCCAGCAGTGGAAGGTTCCTGAGACCCCGGTTACTGCTGCCTATAAACTCTTGGTGGAAGACGCTAACTATAAAAAGTCCGGCACTGACGGCACCTATAAGGAGAGCGCCAACTTCCGGGTCAAAGGCGCGCTTACTCTTACTGCTCCTACTGCCACAGCCATCTGGAGGATAGCTTCAGCTCCAGCCTCGCTCATCTCCTGGGAAGTAGACCATGGCCAATTAGACTATGTAAAGCTCATTGCCTCTAAATCCGGCAACTTCTTAGGCGGGGCAGATGAATATGATGTGATCACCGGACTTAATCCCTTTAATGACGAGCCCTTTAATGAGAGCCTCCTGCCGGCAAAAGTCGGCCGGGGCCACTATGACTGGACCCTGCCTGTCACCACGCCATTACTCAATACCACCAAATTCAAGGTGGTGCAGGATAACGCTAACTTTACGGATATCCAGAGCAATGCCTCGGCCGCCATGGATATCCGGGGTAATATCACGGTCCAGACCCCCTCCACTGACTGGAAAAAGGGAGAGACTACTAGAAAAGTCACCTTTACCTCTTATGGCACTGGTATTGGCATTGCCTATGTCTTCCTCTATGACCCGGATGACAATCAGGAATACCAGTTAGATGGCGGAAGTGGAGTAGCTACTTTAGGAGACGGCACTTCCCAGGATATGAATGTAGCCAGTGTGCCTGATGCCAAGAGCAATAACTGTGTTATCAGAGTCAGGGATACCCAGGTTAAAGCCGCAGCCAAAATAGAGGCAGAATCACTCCCATTTAAGGTCTATCCAGTCATCTCCAATGTAGCCATTACTCCGACTGTTCCTCCGAATTTAGCCAATGTCTGGATTGCCCAAGCCATTAACCAACAACTGACCTGGTCAGTAAATGGGAGTAACCAAATTGATAGCGTAAACATCTATTACAGTTCTACTGGCGAGGGAGGGCTTAATTATACCACTCCCATGATCTCTAACTGGGCTAGCTCTGGCTCCTGCAACACCATTACTGTTCCGGCAACCAGAACCATCCAGGGTGTAATCGCAGTGCGCGATGCTGATCCTAATTTTGAAAATAACGTCAAGCAAGTAAGCGCTAACTTTAGGGTCGCTGGTAAGCTTAACCTCAACCAACCGACGAATACCTCCAAGTGGAAGGTAGGTTCAACTGATAAGTTAATCAAATGGACTTATGACGGCGATATCACTGCGGTAAATATTTATATTGATTACGGCTTAGGAGGAGGTTACGGGTCCTTAGCCAGCAATATCCCGGCTACAGACGGAACTGCCGGCTATAACCCCTATCCTGCGCAATGGCCAAACGGCGTTCCGGATCAGGTCTCCAATAATGTCAAGATAAAAATAGAAGACGCTAACACCAGTTACTCTGATGCTACCATCGCAGAGACCCAGCCTTTTAATATCATCGGCACCTTCTCCAATCTCTCTGCAACTGCAGTTGACCCTGAAGATACCAAGGTCATTGCCAACCGAGCCGCCACCATTACCTGGACTAAGGCCGGCTCAGCCATAAGCAATGTCCTGATGCAGTATTCTACCAACGCTGGAGGCAACTGGTATAATATCGTGACCAACAATGAGGCGGATACAACAACGTTGGTGCTGAATAACCAGAGTTATTCCTGGACGCCTCCAGCCACGGTAATCTCTGATGCCTGCCAAATTAAAATCACTGACCCGAATAACTCTAGCGCTACTGGCCAGTCTGCCAGCAACTTTACTATTGCCTCCAAGGTAAAAGTAATTCAGCCGGATGCTAACCAGTCCTGGGATGCCGGCACCGGCTATAGCATTACCTGGCAGAAGTGGGGAACCTTTGATAAGGTCAATATCTATTACTCACCTTCTGATGGTCAAGATGGAACCTGGACTGCTGTTGACCCCTCAGTAACCAATAAACCCGCGCATACTGGCGACGGCTTAAACGGAAGTTATCTCTGGACTATTCCTGAGACTACGGTGCTCTCTCCTAATGCCCGCATCAAGGTCATTGATAGCGAACATGAGACCTATGGCTTAGCCATTATCTCAGCTAAGTTTACCACCAAGGGCGCCTTAGCAGTGCTCTGGCCAAATGACACTGACCATAAAGTTTATGAAGCAGGCAAGACCTCAGAGGCAATCAAATGGAGGCGTTTTGGCAATATCGCCGGGGTAAAGGTCTTTTTATCCACTGACGGCTCAACTTATCCGCCTACACCCATCACGGGTTTTGAAAATGTCTCTTTTGTGGGAGCGGAAACCGAACACCAGGAGTTCTGGACTCCTCCTGAGATTATCGGCACCACCTACCGCATCAAAGTCCAGGATATAAATAATCCTGAGGTAAAAGCAGAATCCCCGCTCTTTAAAGTCCAGGGTCTTTTGGATATTGTGCTGCCTGATGAGCAGGCGCCTACCTGGGTAATTGATCTGCCTCAAGATATTACCTGGAAGGTCACTCACGGAAGCATCCCCAATGTCAAAATTATCGGCTCGCGCTCAGGCAACTTTAGCGGCACCCTGCCAGGAGACGACCAGTTTATTATTGCCTCATCTACTCCCGCGGACAATACCTTAGCCTTTAGCGCGGCTAACTTTGCTACTTATGGTTATGTGGCCAGCGGCTCTTTTCCTTGGGACCTAGATGAGCAGAACCCCACGCTCATCACTAACTCACCGGCTGTAAAGGTGAGGGTGATGGATGCCAATACTCTAGATTATCCGACGGTAAAAAGCGATTCTTCCGCGCCTTTTACCATTAAAGGTAGTTTAGAGATCACTACACCTGCTAATGATACCTGGAGGGCCAACAGTACCACCAGATTTGATGGCGCTGACACGGTGATTGAGTGGTTTAGCCACGGTAAAATCAGCGCGGTGCATATTGAATTTTACGACGGCAACCAGTGGACTGCCGTCACTGACCCTAATGGCCCGGGCGCTAGCTGTCAAGAAGGCAACAATTCCTTCTCGGTCAGCAACTGGTATACCTATAATCAAGTCCCGGATGTCAAGAGCCTGGTCTGTAAATTAAGAATCACCGATAAAAATAATCCCAGCGTCACCATACCTTCAGGAGAATTTAGCGTCTATCCTGAGCTCACCTCAGTTACAGTTACTCCCACACCCACTGACCCGCAAGCCAGGCCCAATGTCTGGCTTGCCCAGTCAGAGAATCAAGAGGTCAAGTGGACTGAGAACTCTGGCAAAATTACGAGCGTAGATATTTACTATAGTTCTACTGGTCTGGGCGGACTACCCGGCACATCCCTTAAATTAGCCGTGCCTTCTAATGAGGCCTCAGGCAATCAGTCCTGCGCCACCATCACTGTCCCGGCTGACTTAACTGGCCAGGCCGCTATTCAGGTCAGAGACACTGACTCTAACTTTATTAATAAGGTCTATAAGAACTCCACTGAATTTAAGATTGTCGGTTATTTGGAGATTACCTCACCTTCTGCCGCCACCTCACCCAAATTAAAGGTAGGAGATACTGGCAAAAAAATCACCTGGAATTATCAAGGCAATATGGGCCCAGCCAAGATTTACGTGGACTACAATTATTCTGCTCCTGGTAATTGGCAGGAACTGGTGGCGAGCGTAGACTCTTCTTTAGGCGAGAGCCCCTGGACGCCTATACCGGATCAGGTCTCTAATAAAGTGAGATTAAAAATCGTGGACTTAGATAAGCCCACAGAGACTTTTGATGAATCCAACGAGGACTTCTCCATCATCGGCGGGTTTAGTTTTAC
>JACRFN010000090.1 GCA_016217875.1 Candidatus Kerfeldbacteria bacterium | reverse complement strand
GGTCCGGTATACCTTAAACGAACCGCAGAAAATACACTTTCTGCCTCTCAAAAAGTTGGCCGCACAGTTGAAAACGTTGTTTCGAGTAGTAACCATAAGGGTATTTTAGCCCTCGATGGTTACGAATCCAACTAATTACCATAATGAATATGATTAAATTACAATAACAGTATAGCTCAACCCAAACTTATGTTAAACCGCCGGCGAAGCTGGCCGCGCTTACCTCCTCCCAATCGCTCCCCACAGAGCGACGGAAAGCGTGCAGGGTAAAGGTATGAACACTTTCATCATATTCATACTGCACCGTGCTTTGTGAACCCATGCGTTTGGAATAAATGGTTTTGACGTCCTTGACTCGCGGCCTGACCGCCAATTCAAGGCGTATCTCCCCCAAGGGGCCGGTGAATTCCAGAAATTCCACGTGCCCGTGGCCATCTTCGGATGGTTCCTGGCCTTCTGATGACACTTTAAACTTGCTTTTAACTGATTCGCGGATATCCTGCCAGCGTTCGTAAGTCATAAAAAATGTAAAAATTAAAAGTCAAAATGCAAAAATATTTATTAATTTTAGATTATCGTTTTCCATTTTGATTTTTGCATTTTAAATTTTGTCAAAATACCCCTTTCCCGAATCGACCTCATTAGTGCTCATTGAGCGTTGATGTTTGGGAGTGTAAATTTTAGTGATAACAAACTTGCCCGACGTAGTATTGGTGTCAGCGTGGATAGTTTGTTCTGTTATCTGGGCGTGCCCCCAATAAAGCCACTTACCATTTATATTATGAACCAAAAAGACGCGGACCGGCGGATAATGATAAAGCCTGGCGCCTGGTTTGTCGTGGAAGGCAAACACCCGGCCGTCAAAATCATTGGCCTGAAAAGGCTTTTTCAAATGTTGCTCTAATTTAAGTTCAACCGGAAATCCCTGCTCGGTCGTGAGTTGTAGTGTGTCATTTAACTCAATCTGACTGCCCATAAGCAACTTTTGGAAATTAAAAAATTAGAAATTTGGGTTTAGTCTAAATATTTCCTTCCTTTCAAACTCTTTGGCAAATAATCCTGTTCCACCGGCTCTTTATAATCAGGATTGTACTTGTAGCCCTTACCGTAACCAACATCTTTCATAAGCTGGGTGGGCGCGTTGCGCAAATGCAGCGGCACGCCTTCATTAATCGTTTCCTGCACATCCTCTTTTACTTTACCATAGGCGGCGTAAAGCGCGTTTGACTTGGGCGCCCGCGCCAGATACACTGTCGCCTGCGCCAAAGCCATGTCACACTCTGGCATACCTAAGCTATGCGCGGCCTGAAAAGCCGCATTGGCCTGCACTAGGGCCTGCGGGTCAGCCAGACCGATATCTTCCGAGGCAAAACGCACCAGGCGGCGCGCCACGTACAAAGGATCCTCGCCCGCTTCCAGCATGCGTCCCAGCCAATAAAGCGCCGCGTCAGCGTCGGAGCCGCGTAAAGATTTATGGAGCGCTGAAATAAGATTATAGTGTTCCTCGCCCGCCTTATCATATATTAAATGGGTACGCTGCAGGCTCTTTTTAATTACTTCTTCGGTTAAATCAGCCCGGCCGTGACTGACAGTTGACTTCACAGCCAACTCCAAGGTATTAAGCGCCACGCGCGCGTCACCATTGGCTAATATTGATATATGCTCCAGGGCCACCTCGGCCCCGTGGACTGTTATTTTACCCAAACCACGTTCGCTATTGTGTAGGGCTCTTTCTAAAATTGTTTTGATTTGCTCACTAGTCAAAGGTTTTAGTATGACGACGCGGGCCCGGGACAAAAGAGCCTAGATAACTTCGAACGATGGATTCTCGGTGGTGGCGCCGATAAGCGTCACCACGCCCCGCTCCACCGCCGGCAGCAGCGCGTCTTGCTGAGCCTTGCTCCAGCGGTGAATTTCATCAATGAATAAAATGGTGCGCTGATTGTGCAGCTTGCGGCGATCCAGGGCGGCGGCCACTATCTGCCGCAAGTCATCCAAACCACTTGACACGGCTGACAGTTGGGCAAAAAAAGATTTAGTCAGTCGGGCTACGAGCCGGGCCAGCGTGGTTTTGCCGCTGCCGGGCGGACCCCACAAAATAAGGGACGGCACCTCGTCACTTTCTAGCAAAGAACGCAACAAACTGCCAGTGCCCACAGCTTCTTCCTGGCCCACAAATTCCGCCCATGACTCCGGCCGCAATTTATCGGCTAAAGGCGCCTCGGCCCTAAGATGAATTTCAAGTGAGGCGTCAAAAAGATCATTTACTTTTGGTCGCTTCGTCATAGTGCTGTAGACAATGTAAAACGCAAATATCAAAAATCAAAATTAATGAGAAGTGTTATTTATTATCATTTTTTCACCCTGCGGGTGATCTGCCGTAGGCATGACATTTTGATTTTTAATTTTTAATTTTTTATCATAATATTTCCGCCAGGCCGCCGGGCGCTGGCGCTGCAAAAGTAGTTTAAAATACCCGGGAGACCTTTGTGACTCCATCAGACCAAGCTTACGGGCTAAGGGTGTTATAAGGCGCAGGGCCGCGCGCTGGCCCCGTCCCATAACCTCAAGCTCAATAAATGAACCCAAACCCGTCACCTGGTCTAGTTCCACTTGTACTCCCCCACTCTTCCAGGTTTCGCGCCGTTTCTTTACTTGAAGCTCACGCACAAACCCAAGCGACTTCAAGATATACTTAAGCACTCGGGCGTCGGCCACGGGAACCTCGTGTTCCCGGGCGGCAAAATGAGCATAGGCCACATGATATTCAAACTGCGCGTGCTTCACCCTTCCCTTCACCGTTTCTCTTAACCGCAGATAAAGTGGCCGGCCCAAAAACGTCCGATGGGGCGGTGAATAATAAGTGTCAACCTGCCTGACGGTACCCAAGCGCTTGGCTTTCAGTTGACGCAAGCGATACCGCAAAACCTGCGGCTTAACCCGAGTTAATTCATATTTACGCTCAACTTCAACCATATGATCATATTGTACCACGGCCATACCCCCTTGACAGAGTTGACACTAAGTCTGTTAAAACACCACCCTGCTCGCGGGCGGGGTGGTGTTTTGGTTTACAAATCTACGACTTGAACACCTGATAAAAATGCAGGTACCGCTCAGCTATAATCCGGGCCGCCTGCTCAGCAATTATTTTACCATCACGGTATTGGACTAAAGCCTGCCAAAAAACCGTGCGGCCGACGGCAAAACCAATCACCTCCGGCACGCCCCGGCCAGCTTCAAGCCACTGTTCAACTTCTGACTCATCCTGACCACGGCCCAGTATTATCACACCCACATTTTGTCTGGCACCGCTTTGTGCCTGTTTAACCACCAACTCGTAGCTCGTCTTGTCTTCAAAGCCCTCTAGCTTCCACACGTCTGGCTCCACGCCGTCATTCTGCAACTCACGAATCATGTTAACAGCCAACTGCGGTCTAAGTTCAACATCATAACGTTCATTGTCGCCGCCCACCCCCGCCAACTGTTCCAGCGTCGG
>JACRFN010000088.1 GCA_016217875.1 Candidatus Kerfeldbacteria bacterium | reverse complement strand
TAATTCCTGGAAAAGTTCCTGTACTTTGCCGCATGAATGGATAAATACAAATTTACCTTTAGATTTGACAAGACCGTACATCTGCGCAATACGCGGCTTTATGAATTCTTTCCAGAGCTGATATCCCATAATCACGCCGTTTTGGCATCCCCAATCATCGCCAAAAAGAATTGCATCAACATCAAACCTGCAGAAATTCTCTATCGTATTAAGGTTGAATTCCAGGATTCTATCAAATAACTCATGAACAAATACCTTGTCAGCAGCCATCGCCATTAATAGATTTTCCATACCTGCCATAACCCATGCCCGCTCAAATAAAGAAATGCCAAGATTGACCAATCTAAAAAATTAGATTTTTGAAACCATTTCGCCTGTCCGCTGTATCCCCGCTTCCGCGGGGATGACAAACAATTATACAACCAAAAAAATACCAAAACCTCCACCAAAATCTGAAAAATCATTGCCTTACCAAATTGCCAAGGAAAAAAAGAGAACGGCGTGAACAACAGCGGCAAAAATGCCGTTATGTATAAACCGAATTTGATAATTTTTTCTAAACGCAACATAACTGGATTCTAACAAAATTCAAAGAAAAAAACAACCCCCGTTTTTATTACGGGGGTTGTTAGTTGAAAGTTATTAGCTACTTTCAAACTTGATTCATTAGTAAGTGAATGTCTTGTAGACCAAAGGCAGGTCAGCTCCCATAACAGTCAATTCAGTGCCAGCGGCCGTTCCATCAACCCAAATTATGCCAGCGGACGGAATGCGGATAGACAAGCTCTTAGTGGAAGCCGCGTCAGAAGTGTCCAAAGTGACATAGAAGGTCTTCGAAGCACCGGAAGAAATGTCCACATCGGTCATGCCCGCGTCAGTAATGAGGGTCGTACCAAAATTCTGATACTGGCCAGCTGTGCCGCTATTCAAGAAACCAGTGGAACCAAGGGCAGTCGTGGCCAATGACTCCTTATAGAGCGTCAGGGTGCGAGTGGTGTTGACACCAGCGGTCTGGGAAATGGTGGTGGACAGGTTGAAATTCATGTATTTCACTGTCGCAATATAAGAACCAGCATTGGCTAAGTTAGTTACCACGAACTTGGCAACGGTTTGGGCCGCGGAAGGTGAAGAGGCGCCAGAAGGAGTGTCAGAAGCCCAAGCAGTTGTCAGCTTGGCACGGTACATAGTGGTGGTGGCGGCAAAAGCTCCCTGAGACCAAGTGTTGCCAGAACCCCAATTAGAGCCGGTCTGATCAATCACGGCGGTAAGCGAAGAGCCAGAAGAAGCTCCAGTGGCGGTAATAGGATTATTGCCGGAAGTGCCGTAATAACTTCTCATAACCACAACAGCCGGGGCTTGACCAGTGGTGGACAGACCCAAGGCCTCAAAAATCGCGGCATCGGCCTTAACCGCAATCACTTTAGACACACCCTTAGGAATCTGCAAGGTCAAACTGCTGAAGACAGCGTGGGAAAAAGTGGAAGTGGCCGTGATGCCGGCGGTGCCGAATGAAGCCACGGCTGAACCAATCTGGGTTCCCAAATCATTGTCATAGAGCCGGATATTGCTCCAAGTACCGGTGGAAGCGGCCGTGGGGAAGAAACCGGAGACAATAAACTGGGTGATGTTCACCGCCTCAGTGGAACTGGCCGTAACCTTGAATTTGGCAATGGTCTGGTCAGTCGCGCCTAACAAGTAATTGTTAGCCACTGGTGTATCAGCATCAACTGCCACCAAGAAAGCGCCAGAGCCGGAAATATACTGATACTGCAAAGCAACGGCGCCCGAGGCAGAAGTAGCCGAAGTGCCAGTATCATGGCCGGTAGCCACTACGCCCGCCGACCCAACATTAATCAAAGCTGTGCTAGCCGTTGCCATAGCGGCTTTCAAATCAGCAAAGACATCAACTACATACTGGGCGCCAGCGGCAATAGTAACAGCCGGCGAGATATTGAAGGTAAGGGTGTTAGCCGCCGTAGCAGACGGATTGGCATAAGTAGTGCCAAGCTGGGTGCCAGCCGCGTTCTTCAAGGTTATATTCTGCATGTAGGTGCCAAGATAAGCGGTGCCGACAGCCGTATCAGTCAAGGAAATCTGGGAAACGTCAATTGATTCACCAGAGCCGGCCGTAAGAGTGAATGAAGCAACCTTAGCGGCCGAGGCATTAACCGGACCAGTGGGATTAGTAGACAACTTGTCACCAAAAGCCGCGTTTCTGCTCACAGTCACCTGGCCGCCTTTTACAGTCAAAGTATTGGCATCTTTAGCTAGGGTGCTGATATTGGTCAAAGAAACCACGCCTTGAGCATTGGCAGAACCAGCAACTAAACCAACAACAAAGGTCTCATTAGCCGCCACGGTACCATCAGTAGTATCACCAATAATTTTAATTTCAGCCGTGGTGCCAGCTTTAATAATAAAGCTGTTGCCAAAAGTGCCCCAGGCAGATGCATTGCTTGCACCGCTGCAAGTCAACGAGTCGTCGGTGGTGCCAACCTGCGAGCCATTAACTAACAATCTGACATTAGCCAAGATATTGTCGGTGCTACCCGCGGAAGTGGAAGACGCGCTCAAGCTGGAAACCTTAATATCCTCGCCATTGGCTTTCCAATTGAATTTGGCCAAAACCACATTAGTCGCGCCATCAGCAATATTGCCAGTGGGAGAATCAGTCGCCAAGGTCTGGGTCAAAGAACCATAATTGATGGTGTAATTAACAGCCGCCGGAGTAGCGTCAACCGGCTGAATAAGGGCATAAGAATCCAAACCATTGGTTTTCAAAAAGACATTATAACCCTTATCATAAGTCACAATATCTGAAGAATTCTGGAAGCTGGCCCGGAAAGTGCGAGTCGTGCCAGAAACAATATCAGCTTTCAAAGACAGATTTTTCACTTGGCCTTTGGTAACCACATAAGGAGCGCTGGCCAAATCAAAAGTAACTGTTTTATCCGAAGCCATATCAACTATGGTAGAACCAAGTTGAGTAGCGCCAGACCATAAAGAGAAATTCTTCAGGTCGCCAACATTAATAGAACCGACCAGGGTGAAAATCAATTTGCGGATTTCCACATCTTGGTTGCTATTGGTCGCGGAAAATCTCCAAAACTCAAAGCCGTTGGTGCCCGGGTCAACTGTGCCAGCCGCGGCCGGAGTAACATTGGCAAAGACTAATTTGCCAATATCAGAAATCAAGGCGGTGGTAAAGGTATTGCCAACCAAGGGGAAAGTGCCAGAAACTGTTCCACTACCCAAAGTCACATTAGTCGCGGCAATCAGATCAAAATGTAAGGTTTTGCCAGCGGCTGTGTAGTTCTTAAGATCTAACTTGACAATAACAGTCTTAGTTGTACCTTTGGTCACGGTGAACAAGCCAGAGCTGTTGGTAAAAGCAATCAAAGTAGAAGCAACGCTGGGACTGCCGGCTAATTTAGTCTCGCCATCAAAGAGGTACATATTGCCAATATCAGTATCAGCGGAAATGCCGTTTCTCTTTAAGGTGACACCCTTGACGACCACATCGCCGTCAGCCGGAGCCGTAAAATTCAATTTCAAAACTGGAATCATGGCTTGAGCGCCATTGCCAGCAGTGTTGGAAGCAGTGCCATCAGAAACAATGGTCGCGGCCGCTGGTTGATCCGCGGCCAAAGCCACAGTCAAACCAGAGCCAGCCGCCGGAGTGGTCGGAGTTGTCGGAGTTGTCGGGGTAGTGCCAGCCGCGCCAACCACAGTGGTCAGAGCAGTGTCAACCGCGGCAATATCCGCGCCCGCGACATAGCCGGCCAAATCCAAGCTGGTGGTGATGATATATTTGGCTTGGAACTTATTGGCGGTTATGCCGTCAGCCGTCACTTTTTTCTTGCTGGTGGCGCTTTCAATGTAATAGGTGTCCGCGCCGCTCTTCACCACCGTGCCCACGGGATAAACAGCGCTGTTCACTGAAGTGGCGCTGATTTTGTAGACATAGGGGAAGATGGCCGGGTCCACATCATGGACCTTTTTGCCCCAATCATTGCCGTAAAGTGATTTGGCAATCGCTTATGTCTCAATCCAGCGAAGTGTGCCACTGGGTTCAACGGCATACACTTTGGGATCGGTTTGAATCTTAACTAATTGAGTACCCGCTCTGTAAGGAATGGTGCCGCCAATGGCGATGGTTCCCATTTGGGAATCAGGAATCGTCTTGGTTACCGACCAATCCTTGTACCAGGAAAAGAAAACTTTATCAGTCGGGAAAGTGTAACGTTTGCCATCAACCGCGTAATAAAACACATTCTTGGTGGAAGCGCCCTTGATGACATCGCCCGCTGTCAAGGTGACAGTGGTTTCAGCCTGGGCGATGAGCGGAGCCGCGAACGCGGCCACACCCAATGACCACAGAATGGTGGTTAAAACTACGCCGATGGTCAACGTCTTCTTTCCTAATTTTATAACATCGGTCATAAATTAATTTAATTTTGTTTGGCGGATCATGTTTTCCTTTTACGGGAAAATTTAGACCCGCGATTTTTTAAGTAGCTGCCTTCCGATTTCTCGGAATCGACCTTTGGTCCGCTACCCCTTGCCCGCGCTTGCTTAAAACAAAC
>JACRFN010000089.1 GCA_016217875.1 Candidatus Kerfeldbacteria bacterium | reverse complement strand
TTCACCTGCGTCCATAGTCAATGCTTATGCTTGGCGGATTTACCTACCAAACACATCAACCACAGACACGTGCGTAACCAAATCACGCAGTACCTTGATCTCGACGTCACCCCACTCGGAATCTTATGGCGGGGCAGGAATATTAACCTGCTGTTCCATCGCCTACGCCTTTCGGCCTCGGCTTAGGCCCGCCTCACCCTGGGTCGATTTGCGTTGCCCAGGAAACCTTGGGTTTACGGTGGACCGGGTTTTCACCGGTCTTTTTGCTACTTATACCAACATTCGCACTCCTCTCTACTCCAGAGCGAGTCACCTCTACTCCTTCAGCGCCAGAGAGGACGCTCCCCTACCGGTCCGATGTAACATCGGACCCCACAAATTCGGTACTCAGCTTAAGCCCCGATACATTTTCGGCGCCAAGTCGCTTGACCAGTGAGCTGTTACGCTTTCTTTAAAGGATGGCTGCTTCTAAGCCAACCTCCTGGTTGTTTAAGCGACGAGACCGCCTTTGATACACTGAGCTGAGATTTTGGGACCTTATTTGGTGATCATGGGCTGTTTCCCTTTTGACTAGTGAAGCTTAGCCCTCACAGTCTGACTCCATTTCTAAGCGTGCCTGACATTCGGAGTTTGGTTGGGTCGCCTAGGCTTGCGCCACGGGAACCCATTCAGTGCTCTACCATCAGGACGCATAAAACAGGCTAGCCCTAAAGCTATTTCGGGGAGAACCAGCTATTACCAGGTTCGATTGGAATTTCTCCTCTAGCCACAACTCATCCCTGCGTTTTGCACAGCGCGTGGGTTCGGGCCTCCACATGGTGTTACCCATGCTTCACCCTGGTCATGGCTAGCTCACCTGGTTTCGGGTCTAGTGATAGCAGCGTTTGAGTAAGAAGAGAGATGCGCGCACAGCGCGCAATGTACAACACGCGGCCATGCCGCTTCCAACCCACAACTTACAACTCGCAACTTACGTTGTTGGTTGGCAGTTGTCTGTTGTCTGCTGCGTGCTGCGCACGCCACACTCTTCAAACTCAGATCGGCCGTTTTAAAGCCTCGCTTTCACTGTGACTACGCCCCGTAGGGCTTAATCGCGCTACTACCAGCTAACTCGTTGGTTCATTCTTCAATAGGCACGCCGTCACGCACCACTCCAGCGTGGTATAGCCTACAGCTCGTTACGCAACAGTCGTCCCGATGTTCATCGGGATACATCACTCGTTCCGTTCGCAGCTATAAGCCCCACCACGCTAGAGTGGTCAGCGCTCCGACTCCTTGTAAGCAGATGGTTTCAGGTACTATTTCATCCCCCTCACCGGGGTGCTTTTCACCTTTCCCTCACGGTACTAGTTCACTATCGGTTATGGAATGTATTTAGCCTTAGCGCATAGTCGCGCTGGATTCCCACAGGATTTCACGGGTCCCGTGGTACTCAAGAATAATAACTAGGAGCACAAAACTCCTTTCGCTTACAGGGCTATCACCTGCTCTGGCCGGACTTTCCAGACCGTTCAACTAGGAAAGTTTTGACTATCAGCTCCCCTGAGGTTCATTCACCCTCAAGACGCTACTCTCTTACAACATCTCACCGAGCATTGGCCGAATGAGCCTTTAAACCGCGCTGCACAACTATTTAGAAAACAGCTGTACAACGTAATTCTAACTCCGTGAGATTTAGGCTGTTCCCGGTTCGCTCGCCACTACTACGGGAATGGTAAACAACTAACAACAACCAACCACCAACCAGCAACAAAAAGTTGCTAGTTGACAGTTGTAAGTTGGAAGTTGTTTACATCGGTGTTTTCTTTTCCTCTGGGTACTTGGATGTTTCAGTTCCCCAGGTTGTCTCCACAACCCTATGAATTCAGGCTGCAGTGATCTGATCTTCCATCAGATCGGGTTACCCCATTCGGAAATCCCCGGATCAAAGGTTGCTTGCCACCTCCCCGAGGCTTATCGCAGGCTGCGACGTCCTTCATCGTCATTCCATACCAAGGCATTCACCATCTGCCCTTAAATGCGGTTTAACCACAAGAATGAATAGACTAATTCCGCTTTTTAAAACACAGAATTAATTCATCCTTTGTGCGTTACTACTTACTTGTTACATGTTTAATCTTGCTTGATCGTCTTACTTATATTCATTTGTTAAGGAGCCTCATGAGCAACAAAAAATCGCCCATTGCTCGGGCGACCTAATAGAGTGTGCAGACAAAACACCTCTAAGCCCACTGGGGGCCGCTCGAGCTGAAGAAAGATTTAGTGTTGCACATAGTGCTTTGTGGATGTCCACTTAGCGTATGAAGTATAGGCTAACCTCTATAAGATGTCAAGAGATAAAGCCAGCGGATAGTCTGGGGACAGAAAAATACGGCTAATATTAGCCAAAAATACCAAAAAAAGTGTAATCAATTGGCTAAGTTACGGGCAATTTCTATTAAAAATCTGGTTCCGACGCCACTCGCTCCCTTGGCCAAATGCTGGCCTTCTACCGTTTTCATGGGGCCGGCGATATCAAGATGGGCCCAGGGATAATTTTTGGCAAACTGCCACAAGAACATAGCTCCGACAATGGCACCGCCGTAACCTGACTTGCCTGTATTCTGCACATCGCCAAAAGTACCTTTGATTTCTTCTTCATATTCTTCCCACATCGGCAAGGGCCAAACGTAGTCGCCTGATGTTTCGCCAATACTTTGCAACTTATCTTGCAATTCGACGTCGGGCGTCATCAAACCAGATACTTTAAGGCCGAGCGCTACCATACACGCTCCAGTTAGCGTGGCCACGTCAACTACCAGCTTGGGCTGATAACGCTCGGCGTAAGTGAGCGCATCGGCTAAAATAACACGGCCTTCCGCGTCAGTATTTAAAACCTCAATAGTTTTGCCTGACAAACTCTTCAATACATCTCCTGGTCTGTAACCGGCGTTGCCCGGCATATTTTCTACCGTCGGTACTAAACCAACTATATTCACCGACAACTTAAGTCTAGCCACGGCACCTAAAGCGGCTATGACAGCTGCCCCGCCTAACATATCAAGATGCATATCGCTCATGCTCTTATCAGGTTTGAGGTTCAAGCCGCCAGTATCAAAAGTCACACCCTTGCCCACAAACACATAAGGCGCCCCCTTTTTGCCTGCGCCATAATACTCCATGATGATAAATTTCGGCTCTTCAGCACTGCCATGGGCTACGCCTAAAATCGCCCCCATCTTACTTACCTTTATCTCTCTCCGACCCAAGACCTTAACCTTAAAACCATGGCTACGGCCCGCCGCCTGAGCTCTCTTGGCTAAAAGCGTCGGCGTCATTTCCCCGCCCGGAATATTCCCTAGGTCGCGCGCGTTGTTCACCTGCTCACCCACCACTTGGCCGACCTTGACCCCGGCCTGGGTGGAGCTAAGGGCCAATTTGCTCACCAACAGTACCAACTGCTTTAGTTTAAAACCGTTATCCGGCTTTTGTTTATATTGCAAGAAGTCATAGTCGGCCATAACTGAATTTTCCACCACCGCTTGGGCCAGGCGCTCAGTACTCATGCCAGAAGCCTCCAAAGATTCCAAGGCTAAAGCCAAAGTTGAGATATGTTCGGCTTTAGCTACAGCCACCACGT
>JACRFN010000087.1 GCA_016217875.1 Candidatus Kerfeldbacteria bacterium | reverse complement strand
TTTTAAAATTTCGTGAATAATTGTTCCCCATCAAACAAATGGGGAAATAAGGCGTGGTAGCAGTTTTATATACTAAATCGTATTTCATAAAACTCCCCTAGCCTAGTAATTTTCAAGAACCCCAGAGTTTGCTAAAACTGCTTATAAATCCCCCGCCGAAGCGCAAAACGTCGCGATAAGTCACGACCAGCACCAGTAACATCAACAAGGCAAAACCAATGTTATGCACCAGCGCCTCTATCTGCTCGTTGTTGGGTTTGCGGCGCAGCTTGGCTATGATCACGAACAACAGCCGACCGCCATCAAGCGCTGGAAAGGGTAGAATATTTATAATAGCCAGGTTTAGTGAAAGCAAGGCCGCAAACTGCAACACGTAAATAAACCCGAGCTCCACTACCTGTCCCGTGAGCACGGCTATACCCACCGGGCCTGCGATATCTTTAGGCACTTGCTGATGTACTAATAAATTCCTAAATAAATCAATGAAAGCCAGCACAATCTCGCGCGCCAAATACCAGGTCTGCTCCACACCTCTGATGACAGCCTGAGGCCAAGGGTAAGATATAATGCCGCTTTGCACCAAACTTACGCCCATAACTGCCCTAGCCCCTGTGGCTGGTAAAAGAGTTGGGGTGAGCGCCTTGTCTATAATTTGATCGGCACGCTCTAATGTCACAACTAGAGATCCGACGGCATGGGCCGCCACGTAATTTTGTAATTCGGTCAAAGTGACAAAGCTTTGTTTGTTAATGGCCATGATGGTATCACCGGGCTCGAAACCAGCCACTGCCGCCGGCGAGGAGGGCACTACTGATATAACTTGTATTTTAACATCACGCGCCGATGACAGCTGAGTTTCATCCAAAACCGTTGGCAAACCAACAACAAAACCCAACGACAATAATAAAGCAGCCAAAATCACATTCATGGTTACGCCGGCAGTAAGAATAATGCTGCGTCGCCACGGCGCCTGGGCCGCAAAACTGTCAGGCTCTCCCTTATACTCACCCCCCTCACCCTTCAGCTTGACAAATCCACCCAAGGGTAGCCAGTTAACTGAATAACGCACGCCGCCCCTTAATGTGCTCCAAGCGCGTGGGGGAAAGCCAAAACCAAATTCTTGCACGGCTACGCCCAGCCGCCGCGCCGTAAAAAAATGCCCCCACTCGTGAGCCAGAACCAATAATGCCAATATTGCTATAAAAACTATGATAGTCGTTAACATTTCAGTTGACCTTGAAGCGGTTAATGTAAAATGGAAAAATCAAAATTAAAAATGACAAATTAAAATTCAAAATTATTAAATCATTCTTACCCTTACATTGTTATTTTGATTTTTGATATTTGAATTTTGAATTTATATTGTCATTATCTCTTTTTCCTTGGCCTCATGGTGTTTTTTTATTTGCTCATTAACTTCGTCCACCAGCTTTTGCAAATCCTTCTGCGCCATGAAAAAATCATCCTCACTTATAGTACCCTTGGTCTTTTGCTCCTTTAACTGTTTTATAACTTCTTCACGCACATTGCGCACCGCCACCCTGCCCTCTTCCAGCTTAGTCTTGACCAGTTTCAGTAATTCCCGGCGCCTCTCTTCTGTCAGGGCTGGCAAGTTCAAACGTATAAGCTGGCCTTCAATCACCGGCGAAGCGCCCACGTTGGCTGCCTGCAGAGCACGCTCCACGTCTTTCATAATTCCCTTATCCCAGGGCTGCACCACCAACAACCGCGGCTCGGGCGCGGTAATAGAAGCCAATTCAATCAGCGGCGTAACCGTACCATAAGCCTCAACTTTCACCTGCTCCACCAGGGCCGGATTGGCCCGTCCCGAGCGTATGGTAGAAAGTTCAACCTTTAGGTGCTCTAGAACTTTGGCGAATTTAGGCTTAGCTTGTTCAATAATCTGTTGCATACTCGGAATTATGAATAACGAATAATGAATTACGAATCCTTAATTCTCAATTCTAAATTAATGATTCCTTACTTTGAGAAACCCAAATATAGTACTTTGGCCTCACGGGGGCTCATGACCAAAGCGGCGGGATGACGATTGGCCGGCAAAGACATGGTCTCCCAGCTGCGGCCGCCGTCACGGCTCCTGTAAAAGGCGGCTGGCGCCACGTAAGAGATCTCCTGGCCGTTACCAGGGCTGACTACCAGACCCGTGATATTGATGCTGTTGGGCGGCGTCACTAATTTAACTTCCTCCCATGAAGTACCGCCATCTAAACTGCGAAACAAACCATACTGTGTGGCGTACAATAAACCATCCTTGCCCGCCGGCAGGAAGGTCAAAGCGCGATACGACCCTATATTAATTTTAAGCTTATCCCGAAAGACCAAAGAAACCTCGGTCCAGTTTTGTCCGCTATCAGCCGTACGCCAAAGGCTGCCCGAGGGCAGAGCCGCATAGATTACCTTACTATCTTGGGGCGAGACGGCTATTTGGGCTACTTTTTGTTTAAACTTGAAAAAATGCACTTGCTGCCAACTGCTGCCGCCATCCTGGCTCCGCAATAAACCGCCGTTGGACGTGCCGGCATATAGAACCTGGGCGTTCTTAGTGTCGATAACTAAAGTGGTGATGGATACATCCGGCGTAGACTCCAGATACACCTCTTGCCAATCCTTACCGCCGTTACTGGTGCGCAAAATACGGTTGGCTGCCGCCAAATACAAAGTATCGCGTAACTGCGGATGAAGGACTAAGTCTTGAACGGCCAAACTGCTAAAAAATTTATGCCAATTCTCACCTGAGTCTTGAGACTCGTAGACACCGTCACGTCCGGCCAGGGCGTAGACTACTCTGTCGTCGAGGGGTGAAATTAATAATTTTTTAATATCTAAATTGGCAATGGTTACTGGCTTATCCTTGACTAAACCGGCCGCCACCACCTGACGCCAGGTTTTGCCGCCGTCGCTGGTGCGATAAACTCCACCGTTGGGAGTAGCGGTTCTAACCCTGAAGCCGCAGGAGGCTCCGCTCAAGATTAGGGCGAGTAAAAGCAGTGGAACTAGCCTGACTATCCTGCCAGTAAAAAGGTTGGGGAAAATTATTTTCATAAGTAGGAGAAATTGATGGTCAAACACTCTAAAGTCAAACGAATATTGGCATTAGCTTCAAGCTTGCGGCGAGCCTGCTCCAGTTGCTGACTCAAATCCAGCAGCTTTAACAAAGAAAACCCTGAGGACAGTTTGTTCATGTCGGGTTCCAATGCCTGATACCGCACCAAACCAGGCAGATCAAGTTTAAGCAAGACGATATCCCGCAGTACCTCCAACCAGACCTTGAGATAATCGTTTACTTTTTCCACCTCTTTATTGTGCGCCGCATCGCTCTGTTTGAGCGTTGAAGCAATAAGCTGTTGCATGGCAACCCAAGGATTATGGCCAAGCAGGCTTAAAAAACCTTTGGCTTGCGTCAACATTTCCTGCCCCAGCTCTGGCGAACAAGCCAAAGCCAAGGCCACTCCCGGCCGACCAGATGCGAGCCGAGCCAAGTCGGTGGCCTGAGCGGGGGGCAGTTTATAACGGCTGACGAGCGCCTCCTTAATAATATCCAGAGGAGTAAAGCCGAAATGTATGACAAAGCAACGAGAGCGAACGGTTGGCAAAAGGCGGCTGGGTTGGTGGCTTATTAAAAAGAAAACCGTACGCCCCAAAGGCTCTTCTAACACTTTCAACAAAGCGTTGGCCGCCTCCGGATTAAGATCTTCGGCTGCCTCCATTACCACCACCCTCAGCCCGCCGGCTAAAGACCCCAGATTGGTAAAACCCTTAAGTTGGCGTATTTGATCAATAGTGATGTCTTGCTTGCCCTCGGCTCGTTTCAGCCACCAGACATCAGGATGCGTGCCCGCTTCGATTTGACGGCAGGCCTGGCAGGCATCGCCAGGATGCTCCTTAGATTTGCTCTTCAAACAAAGCAAATATTTTAACAGCTGACGGACTACCGTGGTCTTGCCTACGCTCCGCGGTCCGGCCAAAAGATAAGCGTGGCTGGGCGTACCGCGATCGAACAAATCTGCCAAAAGACGGTAAGCCGCTTGATGACCTATAAGAGCGTCACTAGTCATAGACAAGGCCACGGTGAATTACTTAGTAGAAAGAATGCTCCGCTTGTACGACTCCAGGTTATCCAAAGCCACACCAGTACCTCGCGCCACGCACAACATGGCTTCGTCAGCTATATAAGCCACCACGCCAGTGGCCTGGGTGAAGAGTTTGTCAATGTTACGGAGAAGCGAAGTACCTCCCGAAAGCACCATACCCTTATCAATCACATCAGCCGACAGCTCGGGCGGCGTTACCTGAAGCACTGATTTAGCAGCGTGAATAATCCCTTCCAACACGCCCTGGATGGCTTCGGTCACGTCGTCTGAAGTCACATTAACGGTGCGGGGCAGGCCGGAAATCATATCGCGGCCTCTTACATCCATGGACAGCTTATCTTCCAAATACATGGCTGAGCCTATTTTTATCTTAACTTCTTCGGCTGATTGCTCGCCAATGGCCAGGCTGTACTTCTTGCGGATGTAATCCATAATGGCGGCGTCAAGCTTGTTGCCGCCAATGCGCACCGAAGTATTGGCCACAATGCCGCCCAAACTGATAATGGCCACCTCACTGGTACCGCCGCCCATATCAACTATCATGTGCCCCGAAGCCGAACCGATAGGAATATTAGCGCCAATGGCCGCGGCAATCGGCTCTTTGATAATATAAGCCGCCTTGGCTCCGGCGGCAATAGTGGCGTCGATAACGGCCCGGCGCTCGGTGGAGGTGATGCCGGCCGGCACGGCAATCATGACCTCGGGCTTGAAAAAACGAATTCCACCCAAGGCTTTGTTGATGAAATAACGCAACATGGCCTCGGTGGTGTGGTAATCAGCAATCACGCCGTCTTTAAGAGGCCGCAGGGCCACGATAGTATCAGGCGTGCGCCCCAACATTTCCTTAGCCTCCTCCCCCACAGCCAGCACGCTTTTATCAACCGTGGATATGGCGACCACTGATGGTTCATTTAATACAATACCGCGCCCTGGCACATGCACCAGGGAATAGGTTGTGCCCAAATCAATGCCGATTTTCTTAACAAACATAGCCTGTTTACTTTAGCGAAAATAAACCCCAAAGTCAATTTCAAAAACACCACATACCTTTGGTACCATTCGTACGCCTGTCCGCCTTTGGAGGAAATTAGACCAGGTCTAAAAGACGGCGGAGGTGTCTAGGCGACTCGGCGGACAGCGAATAGAACATCTGCAAACTGCGCTGTTCGCGCTCGACCACGTCAGCTGCCATCAATACCGCCAGGTGCTTGGAGGTAGAGCGGAAAGACAGCTTGATGGCCGCAGCTAACTCACCTACCGTGGCCTCGGGGTGGGTCTTGAGATGACCGACAATGGCCAATCGTCTCCGGTTGGCCAGCGCTTTTAACGTCTTTTCCAAGTTAGCCATAAATCAATACTATTATGACCATTATAACATCATTGCGACCTTGGAACCATTCGTACGAATTAGACCAGGTAGAAAAACAAGAATTTATGGATTCGCGAAAAATCTCTGGTCATATTCGTACGAATATGACCAGGTAAAAATAAGAGGAAAGGTGAGTCAGCTCAAAATCGGCCTTAAGTCAATTCTAAACCCCGCTTATAAAAGGCAGGCCTGGTGGAACGACCTGTCCGCCGTAGTACGTGGGTTAGGTACGTATTTAATTACGTAATTAGTTACGTAATTAAATAAGTATTTACACTAACCCTGGCGCATATTCGCGCGAATATGCGCCAGGTTGAAGGGGGAGAAATTTGTCATTTCGTCATTTAGGCAAATGAGAAAATGAGGATTTGGGGTGGGCGAAAAATGGGCCTGAAGTCAATTTCAAAACCCGCCCATGAGAACGACATATGGCAGGGTCTGTAGAACGATGTTTGAACAATTATTGAGCAAAATTTGGCTGACTTTTAGATCAGCCAGAGATTTTGTTTTAAGAACGTGGCCGAATATTTACTTAGCCTTCTGTAAGCAATGTTGCAAGAAGACCATTACTACGTTCATCATAAGAAGTGCATCTGAAGACGTTGCGTCCTTTAACGCTGGCTTAGCCGTACTATTGGTAGCGCGTTCTGAAGTAATAAAACTCTGAAACGCAACGACTATGGGTTCTGTAAAACGGTCAATGGGAACAACGCCTTCCTGTTTAGTTTTGTTAAACAATTTTCCAACTTCTCCTTTTCCACTTTTACCTTCCTCGCCAACTAAAATCTGTAAAAATCTTTGAACGACGCTGTGTGCCTTAGTGATTACCTCTGGATAGTTT
Organism: Candidatus Kerfeldbacteria bacterium; assembly: GCA_016217875.1. Lineage (GTDB taxonomy): Bacteria > Patescibacteriota > Patescibacteriia > Veblenbacterales > UBA10138 > JACRFN01. Next base: position 22,721 of record JACRFN010000087.1, on the reverse strand, counting down.
TCCTTTCTATAATCATCAAACATCCGTGACAGATTATCACTAACAGTTTTCCATTTAGGGTCGGAAAGAGCTTCTAAGGTTGGTAGATAAATTGTTTCCGATATTCTTTCATCTTGGCGGGGTACAAGTCCATTTCGCGTGGCTACAACATTCACAGCAAATTGCTCAAAAATGTGATTGAGCATATTTGACAATCTATCAAATTTTTTAAAGGCTTGTTCTATATACTCACTCCTCTTTGCTTGGTCTTCTTCTTTTTCTGCCAATCCATAACGATAACCATCGATGTGGCTTTCCATAAACTTTGTGAACATCCGAAAGACCATTGCGTCTGATTCTTCATTCAAAAAAATATGACGGAAATCTACTAATGCTGCCCTCATCCTTTCGGATTGATTGCCCATACTTCTATACTCATCTTTAGGTTGAATGAGATGAAGATTTTTACCAGGACATTGCCTTAAAAAATTGTAATTTAAATATTCTATTGTTTGTAAGACTTCTGGCGAATAGTCTTCTAACCAACCTCCATTTTCTAATTCATGAAACGCCGTTTCTTTCTCTGATTCTCCTAAATCGACCCACTGTCTTAGTCCAAGGGCAGGTTGAATATACTCCTCAATTTGAGGATCACCTTGTCCATAAAGTCTAAATATTGGAATTTTTAACATATATAAATAATACGGATTATTAATTTATCATCAAGGGGCTGTGGAATAGTGTTTAAATAGTTATTGAGGAAAATTGGGCTAACTTAAGCCTAGAGATATTATATACAAGCATTAATTTAGCAATAACGGATACTCCTATTTCTTAGTTAACCTTGATTAAATAACATGAATGATATATACTATTATTGTGTGCTTGTGGGCCTAGCCCTGTTCAGCTAAATGATTTATATCATCATAAGCTGAAGGCAAGCACACAATAAGCTGGCATTTTGTGCCAGTTTTTATTTTATTCAGTTGAAATTTTAGGTGATGTGAAGTATCGTACAATTCTACCATTTACAACCCTCTCAAACCAAAAGGGCATTAAACTCCGAAAAAAATATTGTCCACCATCAATTCTTCTAACTATCACTTTTATCCTTATATTTTTTTCTAACATCGCCCAAAAACCAAAATAAGTCACATGCGCTGTTTTTCTTAAACCATTTTTGTCTTTTAATCCGACTGGCTCAAGAAATTCACGAACCTCTTGCACGGTTGTTGTTTTTTTTATTATTTCTACCGCTTGTGGTATATAAGCTAACTTATTTCTTTGCTCCGGTTTACTCCTTTCTGACAGTGAGCAGTTATATCTAAGGTGATGAAAACCTTCTGCGTTAAAAATAACTCTTGCTTCCAATGCCGGACAATAGACCTCATTAACAGAATCATAATACAGCCTCGCCTTATCTCTTAATTCTTTAAATATATCAGAGGTTTTCATCAAAATTACCATATAACCCTAGTGTATCACTCATCTATTAAAACGAAAATGTCCCAAATAAACTGTGCCTGAAATGTACCAAATTTGACAAGATAAAACAAAGGTACGGGGTAAATCAAAAACCGCTCAAAAGAGTAGCTATGAAAAAATGCTGGCAGGAGTAACAGGAATCGAGTTTAATTTAGCGATGCGGTACCTTGATCCCCCACTTCTTAAAATACTTTAGCCATGAGGCAATATGAATCCAGGTCACGCGGCTGAAAAGACCGCCGAATGAGGCTTGGGCTGAGAGGCGCTCGTGAAAATGCACGAATTCAACCTCAGCAATGTAATAAACCTGGAAGCCGGCTTGCCAAAACCTACGGCACCAGTCAGTGTCTTCCACATAAAGAAAATATCTTTCATCAAGCAAACCAACTTTATTAAGCGCGCTCCGACGTACAATAAGACAAGCGCCTAACAGCCAATCCACTGGTTGGTTGGTACGGTGGTCCCAGTCGTACATTTGGTAATGCTCCAAAAAGCGGCGACCCCAACCCCAGCTTCCCAAAGGCGTGCGGCGGAATAATGGCAGCCACCAAGACGGCCAACGGTAAGCCGAGTATTGCAGGCTGCCGTCAGGATTCACCAGGCGCGGGCCGGCTAGGCCAACTTTGGAATTCTTGTCCATAAATCGTATAAGCTGATCAAGTTTCCCCTCGAGTACTGTAATATCTGGATTAAGTATCAGCACATATTCGCCCTGTGCCATTTTAAGCCCGGCGTTGTTACCAGCAGCATAACCGCAATTCACCTCTAGCTTAATCCGCTGAGTTTGCGGAAAATCTTGCGCCACGCGCTCAAGGCACAAATCGCCTGAAGCGTTATCCACCACAATCACTTCATAAGGCTCGCTCGGCGGATTAGAAAAAATACCGCGCAAACACTGCCGCACCAAGCCGGCTGTTTTGTAATTAAGAATAATAATGGAGAGCTTCATATGTTTAGTTCCTAGTTCCTAGCCAATAGCCACTAGGACGTAAACCAGGCGCGCAGGGCCGATGGTTTGAGCTTACGCGTTGGCTTAAGCAGGCGCCGCTTAACCATAAAACGAGGCAGTAATTTTAGCAAACGAACCACCGCCTGACAAAAAACAACTGGTTCAGTGACAAAAAAGTAAGCCGCCTTACCCAGCTCATGGATTAAAATCCAAGGCAGGTCACGCACCAAATTCCACCAGCCGTCGTTCTTTATCAGCACACCCAAATGATTGGTCCAAGAATATACTTTAAGCAATCTCGGCCAGCTGGCTCTCGCCTGTAAGCGCTGACGAAGGCTACCGTCTGAATTCAGGCGACGGTCATGATAAGCCACGGCTCTGGGCTCATACCAGGCAGTAAATCCCCCGAGGCGCAAACGCCAGGCTAAGTCAACGTCTTCTTTATATGACACAAAATCCTCGTCAAATACCTCACCCTGTACACTTGCTTCCTCAAGCCAGGCGCGACGATACAAAGGTGCGGCGCCTGAAACGCCAAATACTTGATGCGGAACCTCATACTGGCCCTTATCAAACTCGCTGCTGCCCATATCGCACACTTGTCTCGAGCGCTTGATTTTAAGCCCGACTGAATCTATCTGGTTTGGTCGTGCTGGTTCCTTAAGCTGCTCCAGATGGAAACTAGAAGGGTCAAAATTCCAGCGTAAAAGTTTACCTGTAACCGCCGCCGCCTCGTGGTGTGTTGCCAAAGACTGGACTAAAACCGCTAGATAATTTTCGGACAAAAGTACGTCTGGATTTAGCAGTAAAACGTAAGTACTATCTGTCCAAGCTAAAGCTTGATTATGAGCCCGGGCAAAACCCAAATTCTGCTTGTTGCAGACTAAACGTGAGCGCTCGGCCAGGGCGGGGTGAGCTTTTAAAAAATTCGCCACTAGCGGCGCTGAATTATCTAGTGAGCCATTATCAATTACCAAGAGGAAAAAGTCCTGGCGCGTCTGGCGCTGCAGACACTCCAAACAATACGGCAGCCACAGGCTGCTGTTATGGGTTACAAGATGCACGGAAATTGGGTAGTGATGCTCTGTCATAAGGCTCGCTCAAGTGTAGCAGATTCAGACGCCACCAGGATAACGGCTAACATCAGCGCGCCCAAACCAAGCGGATGATTAAGATAAGGAGTCGTGAGATTAACTACCAAAAGCGCAGCTGAGGCCATAAGGGCGACGTCTGCCCAGCCTATTTTATTAAACCCTAATTTAAGCTTAAGCAGGGCCGGCCACAAACCACGCACCACAAACCCTAAATATAAAACCAGACCCAGCAAACCGAATTTCAGCCAACTGTCCAAATAACCCCACTCAAAAGCATAAGTCGTCACCAGGCCAGAGCCACCGGCGGTGGACCTGACTATCCGCGGGTCAGAGGTCTTGTAAGTTACAGTCGTACCAAAACCGTTGCCTAAAACAAGATGTTGACTAACCTGGCGCCATAATGGTCCCAGTAACCTGAGACGACTCTCGCCGGCGGCCTCGCCAGCCCCCAGGCGCTGGGAAAACACCGCCGCTGAGGTGGCGCCAATAGACGGCTGGGGCCAATTTAACTTGGTCACAAAAATTAGGAAGCCGGCGGCAGCTAAACCCAGCACCATTGAAGTTAAATAATATCTTGCCAGCCGCCGCACGTTTATGTATCGCCAACAAACAATCGGTATTATCAGCCACACCACACCAACCCCCAACCAAAAACTGCGTGAAAAGCTGGCCAATAAAATTACCAAACTGAACCAAAGACCGGGCCAACTGAAAAGTATCTGTGACCTGAAGACAGCCTGCCCCAACTGCTGCCGCCACAAATAAACCAGGCCAACGACGCTGGCTAAGGCCGCCCAAACATGGCTTTGTGAAAAAATACGGAACCAATTGCCGCTGACGTAAGTAATTTCGCCGAAACCCGTCTGCCGCCACCACTGATAAAAAACCAGCAACCCCTCAGGGCTGAAATGGCTAAAAAGATACAAAGCTATTATCGTCTTCACACCCAACCACACCAAAGCCGGTATACATAGCCGCCTTAACCATAAAACAAATGAAGGCTTAAAAGCCGCTTCAAAGAAAAGCGGAAACAAACCAAGATAAAGATAGCCGTTCAAGTCAAGAAAAATATTGGCAAAACCATTCCCGCGGAGAAAAGCTACGGCACTCCCCCAGCCCAAGGCCGACAAAACAGCCAAATACCACCAACGCAAGGGGTGCGTGAGTAAAATAAGTTTGGGGCCGATGACTAGGCGCCAGACTAAGATAGTAAAGGCGGCCAAAAATAAAAGCAACCGTAAGGATAAAACTAGCCCCCCGGCCTTAAAACTTAAAAGGTAGCCTTGAGAACCAACCACCAGTTCAACCACCAACAAGGTTACGCCCAGGGCGAGATCGCGCTTAGCCAACAAGAGCCAACCAAACATGACCAGCAGTGCCGTTAGCGTCCCGAGCCACGGGTACACCCAGCCTGTGAAAGCCAGCAAATCAAGGCATAAATACGCCGCCAACATAACGACGAACCACCAACGGGTTGATCTCTGAGCGAAACTATCGGTGAAAGCTGGTAACATAACCGGCTATAAAAGAAACAAGCTTTCCAGCCGAGCTTAAAACTCGCAGCCCAGCCCAAGTGGGTAATCCCAAGTGTTTGCGGGCATAGTGCAGCAGACTGCGCGTATAAAGATTATGCCGTTCCAGGTAAGTAAGCTGGGAAAAACTCCTGGCCCGACTATGACTAAGCGTAAGATTGGCCTCATACCATACTTTATATCCGGCCTGGCTAGCCCGCTTACACCAATCCACTTCTTCAAACCACACAAAAAAACCTTGGTCAAAACCGCCCACCTCTTGCCAGACCTTGCGCGGCACGGCTAAACAAGCGCCCATTACCTGTTCCACTGGTTGCGAGACTGAGTAATCAAAATTAGATTGCAGATAATGTCGCGCCAGCCAGGGCCACCTGTTTAAAAGCTTTAAGGTATCAAGCGCCAGCGGCCACAGAGTGGGCCACGCGCGCACCGAAGCTTGAGTTGAACCATCATCATTCATCAAGCGGGCGCCAACCGCCCCTAGTCCGGGGTGTTGCACAAAAGCGCGCTCCAGGTCGGAAAAGAAACCTCCGGCCACTTCGGTATCAGGATTTAAAAACACTACGTAGACACCGACTGACTCTTTAGCTCCCAAATTGCAAGCGCGGGCAAAGCCTACATTCTGGGGTAGGGCCCAAAGTTTAACCCAGGGAAACTCAGCACGCACCAGCTTAGCACTGCCATCAGAGGATGAATTGTCAATTACCACTACCTCCAAGCTGACATTCAAGCGCTCTTGATTGATACTCTCCAGACAACTTTTGAGGTAAGCCCGTACGTTCCAGGAAACTATAATGACGGAGAATTTTGAGCCCTCCGCCTTTCTAGATATAACATCCATACCTTGGTCTTTTGTTGAGGGCGAAACCCCGTACCGAAAGTCTGCAGTAGGACGCAATTCATAATCGCCATTACGGACAGAGCTTTCTGGTACTGGGGTAACTTCTGACATATGACCTTATTCTACTTAAGAATGGCTCATTTTCCAAGCGGTCAAAAGAAAGGCCCCCACCGGTTGGCAGGGGCTTGATATGATTGTTTTTCTACGACTCGGTCTGATTTCACCAGCCAGACGACCGGCTCATGGCCGCATCATGCTCCGACTTTTTAGCCAGGACGTAAGTAACCGCCGCCCCCACCAAGCAAGCCAGGCTAACCCATGCCAGATAAGACCAAACCGCCGCTCCGACCAGTGAAATAATGAATAGGGCAAAAAGTATCTTGGCTCTTTTTTTGTTGGTGATACTATCTTTTGTTTCCATACTGTTTCCTCCTGGAGGTTTTGTTGTGGGTTGGTTTGTGGGTGAATAATTTTTGTAATGTTCAATTTTGGGCATAAACAAAAATCCGCCCTGTTAAAAGGCGGGGGTTACTGCTGGTAATGCTAAGACGCGGACAACGCCAAGCTTACGAGGGTAACCCCTCGTTCGGCGGGCGAACAACGATCATAACCTGAGATAACATACGTAAAAACATGGTAGCAGTAGTTATAAATATAGTCAAATCGGGCGTTTAAAAAATGAAAAATCGAGCCCATGACGACTTGATTACGGGCCCGACTTAGTTTGTGGTTTTGACCTGATGGTCAATGATTTCCAGCTTTAGCTGTATCTTGCCCTTGTGAACAAAAACCGATATTGACTGGTAGCTCACCAGGTTGTTTTGCTGGCCGACCTGGACTTGGCCATTAACATAGGTTTTGCCTTGTTGGTCAAAAGTCCGCACGGTGAAACGCCTTGTCTGTGGAGCCTGGCTTTCAATCTCCTTCACTGAGACAAACATGCGAGCGCCGCCTAGAGTAACCCTGGCTTTCAACGTATGTCTGGTACTGTCGGCAAAAAGTCTGCGCAACGAACCTACAAAAGCAATGCCGTCTGCTGCTAAGTGCTTAAGTGAGTCACTAGGCAGCTGCACTATGGATGGTTTCAGGGTATCTGAATATAGCTCTACCCAGGTCACACCCTTATCATCAACCAGTCTGATAGAAAATCCGTCAAGGCCGCCAGTAGGCCACGAATTTTCATACAAGGTGAATTTGGATGGCGAGGCAAAAATTATCCAAATCCAGGCTTTGGAAAAGAACGGCGCCTCCATGGTGTTGGTATAAGTGCTGGTTACCACCACCGCGCTGTGAGGCAGGCTGTTTGACTGGCTGTGGCCTACAGCAAATCCCCAGACAACAAAAAGACCAAGTAACGCAACATTCAACCGACACATATGGCCCCCTTATATTGGTTTTGTATTTTTGTTATTTATTTTTCCGCTTTTTCCTTCCCCAATTTTATGGATTCCTAAAGTAAACTCCCGCCAAGACTAACTGCGCTCGCTAATCAAAGGCCATAGCTTATCAAACATCACCTCCACGCGCTTAGACCAACTATGTTGCTGGGCCAAGGCTCGCCGGCTTGAAGCGGCCGCCGGTTCATTCTCAGCCAGAGCTTGTAGAAGCTCTTGATTAAAAGCCTCGGGTGTACTGGCAAAATGAACTATGCCCTTAAATTCCTCCAAGCCGGGGCTGGGCGTGGCCACAATTGGCTGGCCGGCCGCCAAATACTCATACAACTTCATGGGATTAGTATGGCGATTAAACTCATTCTGCAGATGGGGCATAATGCCCACATTAAACTCTTTGAAATAGGCGGCTATATCGCGGGATGATCTACGCCCTAAAAAGTGCACATTGGGCAAGGGCTTAAGTCGTTGCTCAACTACTTTAGCCAAACCTGGCCACACCGGCCCCACCAAAACAAACGACTTAGCCGGATTGGCTTGAGCCAAATAAGCCAGCAAATCCACGTCAAAGCGATCTTCTTGGATAGTGCCGACATAACCAATGATAGGTCTGGGGAGAGCAGCGAAATCCCTATCGACCAGTTTGGCTGCGGCGGCAAACTGTTCCAAATTGACGCCATTGGGTACAAACGAACAGCCGCCTGAACGATCAAAAAACCTTACTAATTCGGGTGAAGTGGTAAAAATCAAATCGGCCCGATAACGTATGGTTTGGTAATTAAGACGCAGACGCTCGCGGTAGCGCTGGTAACTCGAGTGTTCCAACCAATTATCTACCGCTTCAAAAACCGATAATTTGGCTTTTAACTTATCAAAATACCCTACGAAGGCGGGCGTGTAAGACCACAGCACCACATTCCTCAGATCAAGCCGCTTGAGTTCACGCTCCAGATGTTTATAAAAGAGCTTTTCCGACCACCAGCTTGAGATATCAGAATAGACAAATAATTTAAAAGGTACGGCCCCGGCCTCGTAACCCGGGAGGTTGTAACCGGTCCGCTCGATTTCAGATTCGCGTACGGCTACAAACTTGTGCCACAGACCGCGGGACAGTACCTTACCCGCAACGCCGCCTAGGACGTTATAAAGCCATTGTCTGACTGCCCGCCTGAAGGTAAACGGCATATAATCAATGGCCACCACCTTGCGTACTCGCGGGTCGCGTAAGAGGGTATGAAGAATGTGAAAATTACGATTGGCAATACCCCGCTGCCACTCGGTGTAGCAGGACATATTGAACATGACAATATCAATTTTGTCCGGTGTCATAAAGATGCTTTCTTAGCTTACCCGCTTGTACCTCCCAAGTAAACACCCGACTTATTCTTTGACGCCCCTGGCCGCCTAACTTACGCCGCCGCGCAGATTCCGTCAGCAGTCCTGCCAGCGCTGTCAAAAGATCGGATTGGTTGCGAATCAACAGACCACCGTCTCCTACCGCCTCCGGCACACCGCCGACATTACTGCCCACCACGGGCTTGCCAGCAGCCTGGGCTTCCAAATAAACCAGGCCGAATCCTTCTACGTCAACCTTATCTGATTTGGGTGTAAGAACAAACAACTCGCTCAACTCGTACCAGGCTGACAATTCATGATCACTTATTTCTCCGGTAAAAATTACGTGGCCACCAGTCTCTTTAGCCAAATGTTGCAAGCTGTCGCGTTCTGGGCCGTCACCAACCACGACATAGGTCAGGCCGGGAAATTGACGTTGCAACTGAGGCCACACACTCAGGATATCATCAATCCCCTTACGTTCCACCAACCGCGCCACAGACAAAATCACTGACCGTCCTGTGAGGCCATAACGTTGTCTCAGGGCTGACACCGTGGCTGGCAGAGGCGGCGCTAAATTTGGACAGGGATAAACCACTATTATCCTCTCGGCCGGCGCTCCGGCTGGCACCGTAAGGCCCTTGGTAAACTGGCTGTTGGCTACTACCAACTCGGCCCGACTTAAAATTAAGCCAAGCAACCAGCGTTTCCAAGAGCTAGCTAAGGCCAGATTAACATCCAAGCCATGAACGAAAATTATATAAGGCCAGCCAAAAGCCGCTCGCATAAACAGCAGGGCGGTACCGATGGGCAATACTTGCCCGGCGGCTAAGACGCGCGCGCCGTATTTCAACTTGGCATAAGGCACCAGCCACAACAACGGTAACCAATGAGGCCAGCCCGGCCACCACCAAGACCAGCGCCAAACACCCGCCTCGGACGGGCCGGCTACTGTAGTCAATACTTGAGCGTCACCCAAAGCCTTAACCAACCCTTGATAATACCGCGCCACCCCACCCTGCCGTGGCGGGTAATCACTGGTTATCAGTAAAAGCTTGGACATAAAAACCCGGCATCTAAAATTTATTAGACCGCCTCTCCCATCCCCTTACGGCGAATGACAATCTGCCAAAGTAGCTTAAGCTCGCTCCAACTCACCCCGCCTAAACCGATCAGTAAGGTTAAATAAACAACTCCAGCCAAAGGGATAACTGCGGTAAAATGGACAAACGACTTAAGTTGCCAGGCTAAGGCGGCCATAACCAGACCCGAGAAAAATATCTTTAACAAACGCAAACTTAAATCTCGCCCGTCATACTGCACTAAATGCCGAGCCACCGACCAGCCGAGCGCCAAAAGCACCGCCGTGCTGATAAACGAGGCCAAGGCAGCTCCCCAAGGGCCATAGCGAGGGATAAGAACCAAGTTAAGGGCGACGTCGCAGGCAGCCGCTAAACCTATATTAAGAGTATGACGCCCTTGACGATTACAAGCCGGCAAAAGCGAGCCAACGGGAAAGGTGGCGAACAAAAATATTAAACTGCCGATCAAAATCTGCAAAGGGACAATTGATTCAACATAGGCCGGATAGATAGACCTTATTATTTCCGGAGCCAAAGTCATAATACCCAAAGATACCGGCATAGCTATAGCTGTAAGATAAACCACAGAGCGCGAAAAAACCTGAGCTAACTTTGCCTTGTCAGCGACAAAATAACTACTAAAGCCCGGCAAGAGTGAAGCGGCAAAAGCCGTAGGAATAAATTGCAGAGCGAAAGTAATTTTATAAGCGATGCTGTAAAGTCCGACTGCCCTATCCCCGGCCAAAAAGGACAGCAAAACCGTATCCACATAGCCGTAAGCTCTGGTCAAAATGGCGCCCAGGGCAAAAGGCCAAGTGAGCACCAGCAAGGAACGCCAGCCTGGCCAGTTAAACAAGGGTTTGAGTTGCACACCAAAACGACCTTTCAGCTGCCACAGGGCGTAAATAAAGTGTACGCTGACGGCCAAGGCCAGGGCGGCCATAAACGCTCGCAGATCATGGGTTAATAAGGAAACCAAGACTCCGGCCACGGCTAAAATGACTTGGACCAAAATAGTGCCCAAGCTTTCCCAAAGCAAGGTGTGGAAACCGCGGATAGCGGAATAAGCCGAAAGTATGAAAGAGTCAAGCACCATCACCAAACAAGCCAAATACACCAGTTGGCGAGTCAGTTCAGGATAACCTAGCAAATTGACAGTGGCCGCCACCGCCGCCACCACCAGCCAACTGGCTAAAACCTTAAAACCGAAAATGAGCCTGACGTAGCGTTCGGCCACGGCCGGTTCACGCGCCACCTCCCGAGTTAAGACAGTGGCCAGGCCGACATCCAGGAAAACTGAAAAAATCGTGGTCAGAGACAAAGCAAAAACGTACTTGCCCATTTGCTCCGGACCAAACAATCTGGCTAAAAAAGTGAAATACAAAAAAGAAATCACTTTTTGGGCGACCAGGGCGAACGTAAAATAGCTGGTATTGCGCGCCAAAACTCCAGGCTCAGACGACATAATAATATAAGTATAACATAACCCACCTGTCGTGGGGCGGTAAACTAAAACCCCGGTTTAAGCCGGGGCTGGGAGACAAATTGTCTTTAACGTTTGCTGAATTGCGGGCCGCGGCGAGCTTTCTTTAAGCCGTACTTCTTTCGTTCCTTAACCCTGGCATCGCGCGTTAAGTAACCGGCCGTGCGTAAAGCTTGGCGGTGTTCGGGCTTCAGCAGAAGCAGGCTGCGAGCCATACCGTGGCGTACCGCTTCAGCCTGGCCGAACTTACCGCCACCTAAAACCTTGGCCGTAAAATCCACAGAGGTGGCCAAGCCCAGCAGTTTTAACGGTTGCAGCACCACGTACTGAAGATCAAAAGTAGGAAAATATTTGGTAAATTCCTGGCCGTTGACAGTGATTTTACCGCTGCCCTTGTCAAATAAACGCACGCGGGCCACGGCTTCCTTACGGCGGCCGACAGCTGACAAGAAGTTATAAGATCTTTTAACGGCCGCTGGTTCTGGGACCACTGCTTGAACTGAACGCCGACGTACTGCCGTCTTTTTAACAACCGGTACCGGCTTGGACGCTACAGCTGCCGGGCTACGCCGGGCGGTTTGACGCTTGACTGGCGCTCGGGGCGGGGCTGATTTTTTAACGGCTGAAGCAGCCTTTTTGACTGGAGTACGTTCATTCATATGAATTATTTTGACTTAGCTTCGCCTCGGTAAATATTAAGACGCTTAAGCAGACGTGCCTTTAAACGATTCTTGGGTAGCATACGCTCAACCGCTCGACGCACCAGGCGAACCGGATTCTTGGCCACTTGCTGACGAAGAGTGGTTGATTTAATACCCCCGGGGTACCCGGAAAAACTGTAATAATGCTTCACTTCAAGCTTGGTCCCGGTAAACCTGAGTTTATCAATGTTAATAATGTTAACACTCACCTGAGGCTCCAGATGGGGCGCGAAAGTAACTAAATGCTTACCCCGCAATTTAGAGGCGGCCTCGGCGCAGACCCGCCCCAGAGACCTGCCACTGGCGTCAATAGTGACTGTAGAAGGAATAAATTTCGTCATACCCAGTATATCAACTTCGCTCAACCACCCAAAGCGCGAGTTTGTTGTTCGTGTTTGAATGATTAAATGACTCTAGATAAGACATAAGGTTGTACCTAATAGTGGTTGCTGTAAGCGCTAGCGAAGTTGTATTACTGGGCATAAACTAAACAAACTCTATTTGGGCCACGGCCGCCCGGTCTCCTCGACGGCTGCCCAATTTAGTAATACGCGTATAGCCGCCGCGCCTAGCCTGATAACGCGGCCCCAGCACCTCCAACAACTTGCGTACCGCGCCCTCGGTTGGTAAACGCCGCAGGAGTAAACGACGATTGGCTAAAGTCGGATGTTTGGCGGTAGTCACCAGTTTTTCAACATAAGGCCTAATGGCCTTAGCTTTAGCCTCGGTGGTTTTAATCTTTTCGTAAAAAACCAAACTCTGCGCCAGGTTCTTAAACAGGGCCCGACGCGGTCCGACCTTACGGTCTAAAACTTTTCCTTGCTTACGATGCCGCATACCCAGTATATCAACTTCGCTCAACCACCCGCAGCGCGAGTTGGTTAAAAGAGTAATAAGAATTAAACAGTTCTAACCTAAACATAAAGTCATGAAACGCGGTAGTTGGTACTAGCGCTAGCGAAGTTGTATTACTGGGCATAGTTAAAAACCAAGACTAAACTTCTTTCTTGGGACGACCGCGCTTTTTGCCGACTTTAGGCTCCTCAGCCGCCTCAGTCACCACCAGCTCTTCGCTCACAGCCTCACCAAGCACGGCTGACTCGGCTGGAGCTTGACCCACTATGACAGAAAAATGATCTATCAAAATACGAGCCGCTTCTTTAACAGCTTCCAGCGGCGACAGGCTGCCGTCAGTTTCCACATCCAACGTCAGTTTGTCGTAGTTGGTCATTTGTCCCACCCGGACATTTTCTACTCCATAACCGACGCGACGAACTGGTGTATAAATGGCGTCCACTGCAATGGTGCCAATGTCTAATTTCTCTTTATCGCGGCTTTCCACTGTGACATAACCGCGTCCTTGCTGGGCAGTGAACTCAATTTCCAAGCTGGCTTTCTTGTCAGTCAAGGTAGCCAGGTGTAATTCCGGATTCATTACTTCCACCTCGCTGTGTGTGGTAATATCGGCCGCGGTCACCTCTTTCTCTCCCGTCACTTTCAACTGAAATTTAATCGGCTCGGCTGAATGCACCTTTAGCCTAAGCTGCTTAATATTAAGCAACAGGTCCACGACATCTTCTTTGACGCCGGGGATAGTGGAGAACTCATGATCGACGCCGTTAATTTTAACGGCGGTGACGGCCGCCCCCTCAAGCGACGACAACAAGACGCGTCGCAGGGCGTTACCTAGTGTGGTGCCATAACCTGGGTAACAAGGTTCCACCACGATACGCGCCCGATTAGCGCTAACCTTGGCGCTGGTGAGATGTTGTGGTAATGGTAGTAATTCCATAGACTAAGCAGAAAAACATTAAACACTTAACCGCTCTCGGCTAGCGAGAGTAGTACTCGACTATTAATTTTAGATTAAATGGCGGTTTAACTTGCTCAACCGTGGGCAGTTGCAAGAGTTGGCCCTTAAATTCCTTGGGGTCAGCCGTTAACCAATCACTGGCCATGGCTTGTTTGCCCCAGTTCTTGCCCAGGGCGGCAAAATAGGGTCGGTTCAAACTTACCTGGTCCACGCCTACCACCTGGCCAGCTTTAACGGAGAAAGACGGGATATCAACCTTGCGGCCATTCACGGTAATGTGCCCGTGATTAACGAGCTGACGGGCCGCGGCGCGATTTTTGGCCAAGCCCAAACGATAAACCACGTTATCAAGCCTTGTTTCTAACAATTGCAGTAAGACTGCGTCAGTAGCGCCGCGCTGACGAATAGCCTCCTCATAATAACGTCTAAACTGACGCTCCAGTACGCCATAAGTCCAGCGGGCCTTCTGCTTTTCGTGCAGCTGAAGACCGAAACCAGTGAGCTTGGGGCGACCCTTAACGCCATGGACTCCGGGCGGATAATTGCGACGCATTAACGGACATTTATCCGTGGTGCAAACCCGCACCCCCAGACGGCGACACATGCGATGTTTGGAACCAGATGAACGAGCCATAAATAAAGTGATTTACTCTAAACCCGACGCGGGCGGGGCGGCCGGCAACCGTTATGAGGAACTGGTGTGACGTCTTTAATCGACAAAACGTTAAGACCATTAGCATAAAGAGCGCGAATGGCGGCCTCTCGTCCAGTACCCACGCCCTTCACTAAAACATCCACATCCCTCAAGGCATAATCCTGAACCCGTTCCACCGCGGCCCTAACCACCATACCAGCCGCATAAGGAGTTGATTTACGCGGACCCTTAAAGCCAAGCTGCCCGGCCGAACAGATAACCAAAGCGTTCCCCCCTTGATCAGTCAGCGTTACCACGGTGTTGTTGTAGGTGGCTAAAATATGAGCCTGTCCTCTTGACACCGGCCGTTTCTTTTTGGCGCTACGGCGACGGCGAGGCGCTTCGGTCGTGGCGGCCGTAGCTGTAACTGGGGCTGGAGTAATGGGGGTTGCTACCGGAGTAGTATCTTTATCAGACATATATATAAACTAAGTCTTTTGTGCCGGCGGTTTACGGCCGCTGCCCATGGTGCGACGAACATTGCCTCGCACTGTACGGGAATTAGTCTTGCTGCGTTGGCCGCGGGCCGGCAAGTGTTTGGCGTGGCGACTGCCGCGATACGAGCCAATCTCTTTTAGCCGCTTAATATTGAGCAATACCTCACGCCGCAATTCACCTTCCACCTTGTACTGACGCTCAATCACCTCACGTAAACGCGCCACTTGCTCCTCTGTCAAATCCTCCGTTCTAATATTAGGATCTACCTTGGTGTCACTTAGAATTTTTTGCGACAAGGGTAAACCAATGCCATAAAGATAAGTCAAGCCAATCTCGACGCGTTTATTTTTGGGTAAATTAACTCCGGCTATACGTGCCATAATTCTCTAAATTGTATAATTATATCTTCCCTATAAACATCAAAATAATGTGGCGTTCGTCCCCGGGCTCGGCGGCTCACAAGCATCACCTCGCCCGTCTCGCGGCTCGCGAGCCAAACTATTGGCTCGCTTTACGCCGCTCTACCCCTGTCGTTGCTTGTGCTTAGGGTTAGAACAAATAACTACCAGTCGCTTGTTACGGCGAATAAGACGACACTTGCTGCAAATTTTCTTTATCGAGGCGCGGACTTTCATGATCTAAGTTTAGTTTTTTAAATTAAAATCGATAAACTACACGACCCTTAGTTAAATCATAGGGGGTCATTTCCACCTTCACTCTATCCCCAGGCAAAAGACGGATCTTAAACATGCGCATTTTGCCTGACAGGTGAGCCAAAATCTCATGGCCGTTATCAAGCTTCACTCTAAATGAAGCCGCCGGCAGGAGTTCTTCTACTACGCCCGTCACTTCCAGAAAGCCCTTGGCGTTTACCTGCACGCCGCTGTCATTTTTATTGTTACCCCCGTTAGTTGTGCTGGCAGGCATGGCGAGCTTAATTTGAGGCCACAAAAAATACGTGCCCCCGAATTGACTTTCGGCTGGTAACCCCGCACGCGAGGTCTGGCAGGCCCTGGGCGCACGTAAGCTTAAGGCTGGAAGAAACAGGTATTAACAAAGTGGTATAAAGTATCACGCCTTTAATTAGAGCGCTTTTTCAGTATAGAAGTTTTTCCATTGATGTCAAGGGTAAACCTATAAGCTGACGGGCTTGATGGTAATTTATTCGTCAACCTAGCGAAAAAACTAGGATATAGTTCAACCCTAGCTTGCTTCACACCTCTGTACTGAACTAATTTGGCCTCAGCTTCCGCCAAGTTCAGGCCTGGTAAGTACCCTAGCCACTCTGTCACAGGGAAACGCCGATAAATCTGGACGCTGATAGTGAAAGGCAAACTGAAAGAGCGGCCCGATGGTAATTTTTGCGCCTGGCCTGAAACCGTGGTCAGGCTCTCCGCCAACATCTGATACTCGCTGTTAATTCCCTTATTAAGAGCGTAGGCCAGCGCTTGGTCAGCTTGATTTTTACTAAAAATTATTAACTTATCGCCGACTCTGATTGACCTTGAATCAAAATCTTCAGACTTATCCTGTGATCCGTTTATATCGAGCTGCCGGCCCGGAATGACTCCGGCTTCAGGTAAGGGATTGGTTAAATCCAAATCTATCCTCAAGGTTGGTGTCACGGTAACTGACTCCAGCTCAGGTATAATCGTCACCTGCACCAAGGGAAAAATGAACAAAGCCAAGCCGCTCAACAAGGTCAGACAAACACCCCAAAAAATATAAAGCCAACGACGACCGCGTTGACTGGCTGGCACCGCTGCCACCCGATATTTTATGACTTCCTTGGCTGGAGCAGGCGGAGCGGACATGAATGGCGGAGACAAAACTAAGACACCACGGCCTTGAGGCGCCTAACGCCAGATGACACCGCTTCTTCCTTAATTATTTTAAACTGGCCTACCCTACCCGTATGCTCAACATGCGGGCCGCCACAAAACTCTCGGCTTATTACCTCATTGGTTTTAGGATCATACACCGTGTACACCGACACGGTGTCGGCGTACTTTTCACCAAACACGCCGATGGCGTTTAATTTACGCGCCTCCTCAAGCGGCAGCACTTCTCGCTTAACTTGGTAATCGGCCCTTATCCAAGAATTAACTAACTCCTCCACCTTCTTTTTTTCCTTGTCCGTCATCTTTTGAGGATGAGTAAAGTCAAAGCGCGTACGCTCGGCCGTTATGTTGCTCCCTTTTTGCCAAACATGCTCCCCTAACACCTGGCGGAGCGCGGCGTTCATTAAGTGCGTGGCGGTATGAAGACGCACCACCTGTTCGGTGTGGTCGGCCAGACCGCCTTTGAATTGCCCGGCTGAAGCGGTGCGGGACAGCTCTTGATGTTTTTTAAACTCAGCTTCAAATTCTTCGGCTTTGATACGCCAGCCGCTCTGTTGGGCCAGTTCGTGCGTTACTTCCCAAGGCAAGCCGTACGATTGATACAGGTCAAAAGCCTCCTTACCCGTAACGCCAGCGGCGGCGTTATGTTTAATCAGGCGTTCAAATTCCCTAAGCGCTTTATCAAGGGTTTGGCTGAACTTTTTCTGTTCAGTGGCAATCGCGCTAAAAACACGTTCCGAATTCTGAGCCAATTCAGGATATGGCTCGCCGTATACCGTAATCACCTGCCCGACCAAAGCCTTAAGCCAATGCTCCTTCAGGTTTAACAGTTTGGCGTAAACCATGGCCCGCCGTAACAGCCGCCGCAACACGTAGCCGCGGTCTTTGTTAGACGGCTCCACGCCGTCGCCAACCATGAAGGTGGCAGCCCGCACGTGATCCAACACCACGCGGGCGCGTCTGAGTTCAGTTTCCGACATGCCATCCTGGTGCAAACTTATGACGTCAAACATCGGCTTGAACAGTTCAGTATCAAAAACCGAGCGCTGGCCCTTGAGCACGGCTAGCGTTCTATCAAGGCCCATACCTGTATCCACGTTCTTTTGTTTGAGTGGAATAAATTCATACTCTACTTCATTCTCGATTCTCGATTCTTTATTCTTGATTCGCCTCTCGTATTCCATGAACACGTCGTTCCAGATCTCCACATAACGCCCGCAATCGCAATTAGGATGGCATGGCTCGCTCCCTTTCCAGCTGCCAAGGTGCTGACGTTTATCCTCGGCACCTAAGCTGTCATAAAACATTTCTGAGTCAGGCCCGCAAGGCCCGGTAGCACCAGCCGGCCCCCACCAATTCTTGTCCTTGGGGTAAAGGAAAATGCGTTCGCCCTCGCCAATGCCCTTGGTCCTATCCCCCACTTTGGCCTCCAAACCGGTTGACCCAAAAGCACGCTGCCAATGAGCAATTGATTCTTCATCGCGCGGCGCATCAGTATCTCCTTCAAACACCGAAGCGTAGAGCCTAGAAAGGTCAAGACCCAACCAGTCTCTGGAAGTTAAAAATTCAAAGCTCCAAGCAATAGCCTCTGGCTTAAAGTAGTCTCCCAGCGACCAGTTGCCTAACATTTCAAAAAACGTCAGGTGACGATTGTCGCCTACCTCTTCAATATCGCCGGTGCGAATGCACTTTTGGCACGAAGCCAAACGTCGCCCCGCCGGATGCGCCTCACCTAAAAGATAAGGCACCAAGGGATGCATGCCGGCTGTGGTAAAAAGCACAGTTGAATCATTGGTCGGCACCAAGGAAGCTGAAGGAATAACTTTATGCCCCTTGGTTTCAAAAAAATCCAGATACTTTTGCCTAAGTTCGTTGGCTGTCATAGCGGTGGTGAGTTTACCAAAGAAAACCTCTCTTTTCAACTTGTTCAATCACACCGCCACCTACCACCTCCAAGCCCTGCCGGCTACGACGGTAAAACACGGCTGATTGCCCGGGCGTGATGGCGCGTTGCGGTTTTTGAAAATTAATGACAAACTTGCGGCCGCGCCGACTCAGACGAGCCGCAAATACGGGGTGACGGTAGCGATGGCGCACCAGCAGATTTACCGGCAAACTGGGCGGCTCGCCCGAGACCCACTTAAGCTTAGCGACCGAACATTGCTTGGCCATCAGGTAACGTTGCTCTCTGAGACTGCCGACGATAAGTTTATTTTGGCGCCACTTGCGCCCAATCACATACCAAGGTCCTTGAGCCAAACCCAAACCTTCGCGCTGACCCAGGGTGTAAAAAGCCAAGCCCTTGTGCTGCCCTAAAATTTTTCCTTGCCGATCAACTATGTCACCTGATTTTTCCTGCAGCCGCGTGCGCAAGAAATCAACTACTTTCACCTCACCGATAAAACAAATGCCCTGGCTGTCGGGCTTGTGAGCTACCGGCAAACGAATTTTTTTGGCCAAGCGCCTAACTTGAACTTTAGTCATCTCCCCCACCGGAAAAAGTAAATGCTTCAATTGGTGTTGAGTAAATGTGTATAAGAAATACGACTGATCCTTAAGTGGGTCAACTCCACTCAGTAGTGTATATTGGGACAATTTTGATTTTTGATTTTTGATTTTTGATTTTATTGCATAGTGCCCGGTGGCTATAAAATCAGCCCCCTCTCTAAGCGCCCGCTTGAGAAAGAGAGGAATCTTAACGTATTGATTGCACCTGATGTCAGGATTGGGTGTGCGGCCGCGGGCGTATTCTTTAAAAAAATCATCCACCACATAATGGCGGTAGGCGCGCTCAAAATTCCACACCTGAAATGGCAGGCCTAACTTGTGAGCCACGGCTTGCGCGTCATCGCGCTCGCGCGTCCACTGGCATTCACCGGCCAGGTTAGCATGGGTACCGGTCCAATTTTTCATAAACACACCATGCACGTCATACCCGTGGCGCTTCAGCAAGTACGCCGCTACAGCCGAATCAACTCCACCCGAAAGCGCTACAAAAACTTTAGTCCGTTTTTGGGCCTGAAACATTCTACAAGTATACCATGAGTAAACGCAAACCCGCCCCGATGTACATCGGGGCGGGTTTAGCGGGCTGTGACAAACTTACTCTTATCTCCCCCACTCCAATCTTGCGCAAATCAGTATTCTTGATTCCCAGGCTTAGCGAACGCATTATCTGGTAGGCAGCCTCACCATTGGCCAAGTAATAACGCTTGCCGTCAACCGGACTCAGGTACCAGGCCTCGCCGCGATTCTCCACCTGCAGTAGAATTCTGCCCTTCAATCTGTTGGTTAAACTACGGTTGTAGGTGAAAGTACCCGTCCCGCGGGGATTGGTGTTGTTCTTCAGCGCTTCGTCGCCGTCGGACACGCCATCACCGTCAGTGTCGGCCAGAGCAGGATTGCTCCCGAGCGCCTCCTCCAGCTTATCAGGCAAACCGTCGGCATCAGTATCAGTCATATTGAAGCGCGTTTCTTAACTCAACCAAAACCATTAATCCACCGCCGTGTTTTTGTCCGGCCGGACATTTTTACAGTGACAATACCACAGGTGTTGTGTTAGACTGTGGGTATGAAAAAACGCGCCTACGCAACTAAAGTTTTACTAACTGTTCTGTCTGATTTGGGGCAAGTGACGGTTGATCTTAAAGACCTAGCCACAGCGCTGGCGACTGGCTACGGCAGCGCCTTCCGCCGTGGCGGCAAAGCATATGTGGCTGAACTAAAACGTTTACAGCAGAGAAGTGTATTACGGACAACCGTACGACAACTCCGACACAATAAATATGTGATTGCTCGCCAAACGGGCAATCGTTTTCTAATAAAACTGACACAAAAAGGTTGGGCTACCACGCTTATTCATCGCCTACGGCAGGCTAAGCCGCAGGCCCAGGGCCTTTATACTGTAGTTATTTTTGATATCCCTGAAACCGAACGGTTATCACGCCAGCAACTAAGACTTTTATTGAGGCAAGGTGGTTTTACCAAACTACAACAGAGTGTATGGGTGAGTAAGTCTGACACCTATGAGGTAATAGTAGAATTTGTAAGACAAGCAAAATTAGAGAGATGGGTGAACGTCTTGCGCTCGACTGACTTCTTCCGTCAGCCACACTCAACCTTGTAAACTATTATAGATTTTTCGTTTAACCTCGGCCTGTCACCGATATTATGTCAATATTAGTGCATCGTCTTTTTGTCCGGCCGGACAAAAAGACGATGCTATATTATAGTTTCCCACTTCTGCATTCAATTAACTATCGACTGAGGTAGAAATAAATATCAACAACCGGTTATTAACTAAAATCCGCTGAGCATAATGTGCTAACCTGGCAAGGTAAAATTAACTTAAATAATAATCAAGAACAAAGCTAAGGCTATCACCAGTAGAGTGTGGTTTATAACCGAAGGGTACTGCACGCGAATCTTAATAAAGATATTCAAGAGCAAGGCCGCGCCCAGGAAAACCATAAAGTAAAGGTAGAACTGCCGCACTGAATCGTTCAAGTTATGCACCGTCAGCAGCCCACCAAAGAACTTAGCATACTTGTCACTACCCTCATTAAAGGTGTAAAGCTGCTGGGTTTTGACTTGGGGTGCTACCCAAGCCAATGGCTTGGTGGTGGCCGAGCCATCCTTGGCCCAAGCCACTACTGACAATTGTTCACCGCTAGTGCTCACCTCCGATTGCTCATACTGAACCAACCCCTGCCAAACATCACTTGGGCCCTGACGCGTTAAAATTATTGATTGAGAGCCGAGCTGAGCCGTCACGCCAGTAGCCCCAGTGACTACCAAGCGTACGTCATAAGCTTCGCCTTGTGGCTTTATTTTTAAACTCTCCTCATAAATAACCGGCGGTAAGCTAATTTTGCTTAGGTCGTTCTTAGGGCTCGCCTGGGGCGAACTTGAAGGCACTGCTTTAACTTCAGCCGCGGCCACCTTGCCAGAAGTTGGAGAGGGTTTTGTCTCCTCCGCTGCCGACTTTGGGGCTGCTGTTACCTGGGGCGAAGCGCCCACAGGCTCGGCGGCAGACACTGGCTGGCCAAACATTTGCACCACTATAGTAGAATCGGCTCCCTCAAAGCTACCGCTTAATACCCCCACGCCAATTTCAGTGTAACGAGGACTCACAATATTAGCCCGGTGTGTGGGGCTGGCTAGCCAGCCCTCCGCTACAGCCTCAGCCGAGGTGTAATGCACGGCTAAATTCTCGCCGGCATACAAATAATCATAACCTGCCTGCCCTAGCCAATCCCACGGCGTCACCCCGCTTGGGCTAGTGTGGCTAAAATACTGATTGGTAATTATATCCTCAGCTTTAGCCTCGGCCGCTTGCGCCAACTTGGCATTCACGGCCAATTCCCTAAGATTTAAATTCTTCCTGGTTTGGTTGGTTAGATCAACTATATTCTGCGAGGTAATGGAACTGGAGAACAGACTTGAAGACGGCAAGGCCACCGGCAAAATTATAGCCAGCACTTTTAACAGAATCAGAAAAACGCTGTAACCTAAAAGCACTCGGTGCTTTAAGGCGTGAGGATGATAATTATTCCGCTGGTGCGGGATAAGGTGGTCAACCATATGCCGCCAGGAAAGCCTCCCCAGCCTAAGCCACCGCTGCCTAAAACGCCGCAGTTCTGACCGCAGTAACCATTGCCCCAGGGCTGATTTTAGTAGACTAATCAATTTCATGGCCCGGAATTAAAGTTAACAGGCTATACTAACATACTACGCTTTTCACGTCAAGATGTGAAGATAAGCCCAACAAACATATTATCACCGCTAACAATTAAGAAGACGTGGGACTATAACCTTTTCGCACGAAAAGGTTATAGTCCTAAAACGATTTGTGGCTTTTAAAAATAGACTAACCTACTCAATCTTAAATGGGCCATAAAAATATAGGTGGAGCCTTACTGCGCTGCGTGCGAATGCCCCGCCCCGCGGCCGCGGGGCGGGAAGGCTTCACTCCACCCATATTTTGGCGTAACGTCGGCGACAGCACTTATCTTTTGGCCCCTGAGTAAGCGATAGCGCGCACGGCGTCCCAATCAGAAGCCG